>URAC01000001.1 GCA_900545735.1 uncultured Bacillota bacterium
CGAGATCATGCCTAGTCTCGTGGGCTCGGAGATGTGTATAAGAGACAGAATATAACTAGCCACTTCATCTTCAAATTCAGTAGGAAAGGCTCCACTACCCACTCTTGTGGAATAGGCTTTTGCTACACCTATAATATCTTTTATATGAGTTGGACCAACTCCACTGCCAATACAAACCCCACCACCTGAAGGATTTGATGATGTAACAAAAGGATAAGTACCAAAATCGATGTCTAATAAAGCTCCTTGTGCTCCTTCAAATAAGATTTTTTTACCCTCTTTTACTGCATCATTTAAAAGTGTAATTGTATCGGTTACATATGGTTTTATTTCATCAGCAAGTTTTTGATATTCCTCATAACTTTTTTCAATATCAAAAACCTTACCACCATATGTTCTAATTTGTTCGTTTTTTATTTTTAAAGTTTCTTTATACATTTTTTCAAAATCATTGCTTATCAAGTCACCCACTCTAATGCCTTGACGAGCCATTTTATCGGTATAGCAAGGACCAATCCCTTTTTTCGTCGTACCTATTTTATTTGCTCCCAAAAATTCTTCACTCAAACCATCTAATTCTTTATGATAATCAAAAATAACATGAGCACGATCACTAATATAAAGATTATTACAAGAAAATCCTTTATCTTTTAAATTTTTAACTTTTCCTACTTCTTTTACAATCTTAACTTTTTTATCTTCAAAGAATGCCACTCCTGCTGAATCATATCCGCGATATTCCAAAAGTTCTAGCCCATTAATTAAAATTGGCACAGTTTTGCTTGTGCCAACACAACCAAAAATTCCACACATATATGCTCCTTAGTTTATCCCCTAAACTATTCTATGCATTAAGTGTGGAATTGGTTTTTATATGTTTTTTAAAAGAGATAATCAAATGTTTTTCTCTCATCTTTAATTTTAGTTTTAAAGTTATGACCTGGATATACATCTAATTCTTCATCTAAGTTTAATAAAGTTTTTAAACTGTTTTTCATATCTTCAACTGATGAAGTTGGCAAATCGCACCTGCCGCAAGTTTGATAAAAAAGTGTATCTCCGGAAAATAGTGCTTTACTTCCATCATTATCTTCAATCAAATAACTGACGGAACAATCTGTATGCCCTGGCGTAAAGATAACATTAACTTTCAAAAATCCAAAATCTATGGTCTGCTTATCTTGCAAGATTACTTGTTTAGAATTTTCCAGCTTTGAATTTACAGGCCTATCGAGAGAAAATTGCTTTTCGCTTAATTTGATTTTTTGAAACGCCAATTCGTGTGAATAAACCTTTGCGTTAAATTCTTGGACAAATTCGTCAATGTGTTGCGCGTGGTCCCAATGTCCGTGTGTTAAAAATATTGCTGCGACCTTTCTCCCATTGACAATCGCTTTTATATCTCTTGGCATTGCACTTGCCTCAATTAAAATTACATTGTTGTCATCTCCAACAATGTAATTATTTGTATTTAATAGACTTCCGCCAACTGTTTGAATTTTCATTTATCTACCACAACAATTTTTATATTTCTTTCCGCTTCCGCAAGGGCAAGGAGAATTTCTTCCAATTTTAGTTTCTGCCTTTGCTGTTTTTTGTTCAACAACAATTATAGGTTTTGCAACCTGCTTAGGTTCTGGCTTTTTCTCAACATTGATGTTTAAAAGGAAAAGCGCTGTTTGTTCTCTAATCTTTGAAATCATTTCATCAAACATTTCAAAGCCAATTTGTTTGTATGCAATTATTGGGTCGTGTTGTCCATAGCCTTGCAAGCCAATTTCGTTTCTTAAAACCGTCATTTGGTCGATGTGGTCCATCCATAAACTATCAACAACTCTTAAAAGAACATATCTTTCAAAGTCTGAGAAGTTTGCTCCAATGCTTTCGGCATCAGCCATTTTTTCGTTATATCTATCATAAACGGCATTAAGCACTTTTTCTGTTAAGTCTTCTGCATCTAAGTCGTGAACAAATTCTTTTGTGATTAAATCTGTTCCATATGGGAATAGCTGCTTTCTTTCAAGTGCAGCGTTTAAAGCATCTAAGTCCCATTCGCTATACAATTTATCTGGATTGATTGCAGAGTTGATTGCATCACTTACAAGTTCTGGGAACATTGCTATGATTTGTTCGTGGCTGTCGACGCCATCTAAAACTTTGTTCCTTTCATCATAGATTATATGCCTTTGTTTGTTCAAAACATCGTCATATTGCAAAACGCTTTTTCTTGCAGTAAAATGCCTCATTTCGATGCGTTTTTGAGCATTTTCTATTTGATTTGACAACATTTTATATTGCATTGGCATATCGTCATCAACTTTAAAGAAGTTTGCCACTTTAAGCATTTTATCGCCACCAAAACGCTTAGCCAAATCATCTTCTAGGGAAATATAGAATATGCTTGAACCTGGGTCGCCCTGTCTTCCGCTACGGCCACGCAACTGATTGTCTATACGCCTACTTTCGTGCCTTTCCGTTCCAACAATATGCAAGCCACCAAGTTCTTTAACTTCTTCTTTTTCTTTATCTGTGATTTCTTTAAATTGTGTATAGAATTTTTGATATTCTTTTCTAGCATTTATCAAATCTTCGTTATCGCTTTCAATGAAAGAATTAGCGAAAGAAATTTGTTCTTCTGTGAAGCCTTCTTCACGAAGTTTTTTTATTGCCATAAATTCTGGATTGCCGCCAAGCAAAATATCTGTTCCACGGCCAGCCATATTTGTTGCAATAGTGACCATATTTTTTCTGCCTGCTTGTGCAACAATTTCACTTTCAAGTTCGTGATTTTTAGCATTCAAAACATTATGTTTAATGCCAGCGCGTTTCAATGCGCTTGAAAGCTCTTCAGACTTATCAATGGTTATTGTGCCAATAAGGATTGGTTGACCTGTTGAATGAATTTCTTTTATGTGCTCAACAATGGCCTTTGTTTTTGCTGGAATTGTCTTATAAATAACATCTGGAGCATCATAGCGAATGTTTGGCTTGTTTGAAGGAATTTGAACGACGTCAAGGCCATAAATTGTTGTAAATTCACCTTCTTCCGTTTTTGCTGTTCCTGTCATACCACTTAATTTTTTATACATTCTAAAGAAATTTTGGAATGTTATTGTAGCAAGCGTTTTATTTTCATCTTTAATTTCAACGCCTTCTTTTGCTTCAATCGCTTGATGAAGACCGTCAGAATAGCGCCTTCCTTTCATTATTCTTCCAGTAAATTCATCAACAATCAAAATTTCGCCATCTTTAACAATGTAATTTTCATCTTTAATCATAATAAAGTTGGCTTTTAAAGCGTTGTTGATATGATGGTTCAATTCAATGTTTTCAACATCTGAAATATTGTCAACTGCAAAATAGCGCTCTGCTTTTGCAACTCCGCTTTCTGTTAAGTTGATTGCTTTGCTTTTTAAATCAATTTCATAATCTTCTTCTTTCAAAGTTTTAGCAAATCTTTGAGCAGAATGATAAACTTCGCTAGATTTCATTCCCCTGCCGCTTATGATAAGTGGAGTTCTTGCTTCATCAATCAAAATGCTATCCACTTCGTCCACGATTGCAAAGTTATATCCGCGTGCAACTCGATCTTCCTTTCTAACGACCATATTATCACGAAGATAATCGAAGCCTGCTTCGTTGTTTGTCAAATAAGTTATATCGCAATCATACGCTTTGCGTTTTGCTGCAGTGTCCATTCCGCTAAGCGAAACACCAACAGTTAAGCCCAAAAATTTATGGACTTTTCCCATCCATTCAGCATCACGCTCTGCAAGATATTCGTTGACTGTAACAACGTGAACACCCTTTCCTGTTAGTGCATTTAAATATGCAGGCAAGGTTGAAACTAGGGTTTTACCTTCACCTGTGCCCATTTCTGCAATTCTGCCTTGATGCAAGGCAATACCGCCCATAATTTGGACGTAAAAGTGGCGCATATTTAAAACCCTTGATGCTGCTTCTCTAACATTTGCAAACGCTTCTGGCAAAACTGAATTTAAGCTTTCGCCGTCAACTTGAACTCTATGTTTTAACTCTTCTGTTTTTGCTTTTAATTCTTCATTTGTTTTGTTTTTATACTCTTCTTCTAAAGCGACAACTTTATCTGCTATTCTTCTAATTTTTTTCAAACTGCGAGAATTATCACTGCCAAATATTTTTGTAAACAATCCCATAGTAACTCCTAACAATTTGTATTATATTATAAACAAAAATTTTTGCAAAACAAAAAAGCGCTTTCGCGCCTTTTTTAGAACTTAATTTGTCGAAGATATGCGACTAGTCGTCATCGTCGTCATCATCATCGTAGTCGTCATCATCGTCATAATCGTCATCGTCGTCTTCGTCTTCAAATTCTTCATCTTCTGCTTCTTCGTCATCTCCAAAATCCATATCTTCGTCAATATCTGGAAGGTCTGAATCGTCGATTTCTAAATCATCATCTAAATCTGTGTTGTCTAAATCAGTGATACTTGCCATATCGCCAGTTTCTTCATCGCTTGAAATGTTATCTTCGTCTGGATTGAGATATGAATCCCACTCATCATCATCGTGAGAAACAATAACATCTTCTAAAGAACGCTCTTTGATGCATTGCTTGCACATAATTTCGTCTGGCCTAATATAATTGGTTTTGCATATTGGGCACATTTCCAAATCCATATCATCGATATTGTTTGGGTCAGCATTCAATTCTGCTTTACAAACTGAACAAAGTTTGTCTTTCTTTTTAATATAATTCAATTCGCATCTAGGGCAACGGATATATTCACTCATAAAACCTCACTTTTATTTTTCGCAAGTATTATATACACAAGATTTGCTCTTGTCTACTAATTTTAAGCAATTTCTTTCTTTTTTTGTTATATTTTTTCAAAAAAAATGTAAAATAATTCTTGAATGTATATAAATATATTAATAAAATTTAAAAAAACTCTATACAATTTGAAAAATCTATGTTATACTAACTTAACTCAAAAGACAAATTTGGAGGAAGAACATGAATTTATACTTTATAGCAGGTTCTGTCGGAGACGCCATTAAAAATTGGTTTCAAGGTTGGTTCGGAGCGCTTTTATCTTTTATTCCTAAAATCTTTTATCAACTTTTAACACCAGTTTTTGCAGTTCTTGATGCTCTTCAATGGATTATGCGTAAAGTCGCAGGGTTAGACACAATTTATATGTTTAATGGTGCAGAAAATGTTGATGGCGATATCGTTATTCAATTCATCAATATGATATTCACAGGTTCCTCCCCTGTTCTATCAAATATATTTTGGTCAATGATTATCTTGGGTGTGCTTATGCTCATTTTAACAACTATGATTGCAGTTGTTAGAAGTGAATATACAGCAACAGATGCTAAATCCGCATCAAAAGGCAAAATTATAGGCAATTCTTTGAAAGCACTTGCATCTTTTGCAATCGTTCCTATCGTATGTTTCTTTGGAATCTTCCTATGCAATGTTATCTTGCAAGCACTGGACAAAGTTTCAAACGCATCAACAAGCGTTACTTCAGCGGATATTAATGCAAGTTATTTTAAATCGGAAAGGACAACTACTGGCGATGAAACTTATTACAACTACACTTTCTTTGGATATACAGTTCCCACAACAACAACGCCAATTTCAGGCCTAGTTTTCAAAGCAGCAGCATATAACGCAAATCGTGCGAGAATAAACGATAAATTTTATAAAACAATGTTAGACAACGAAAAGGTTTCTGCTAATGGTGCTTTCACCCAAAACAAAGGAACTGACGCAAATTCCGCATCGCAAAACTGCTGGCTTATGGACGAAGCCTTTGCAAATTGCTTCCAATTAAAATCTAAAACATATATAGATAGGGAGCCATTTAAAACAGAACATATGTTCCCAATAACGCTTAATGCGGGTGTTACAATCATTGAACAATCGCTAATTGAATCGGGCTATACATATTTTGATAAAAACAACACAGCGCTGGTTTGGTATTATTATGACCTTTGGTCGTTCGATTTTATTATCGCGATTGGTGCACTTATTATTATATTAGTCCTGTTGTTGTATTTGGTATTTGGACTAATCAAGAGGATTTTTGAATTGGTAATCTTGTTCCTCGTTGCCGCCCCTGTAGCATCAATAATGCCACTAGACGGCGGAAATGCGCTTAAAAAATGGCGTGAAAAGTTTGTTTCAAAAACAATCGGCGTTTATGGGCCTATCATTGGTTTGAACTTATTCTTTGTTATATTAACTTTGTTACAAACTTTGCAATTAACTGGCATTCCTATCATAGATAAAATAGCCAACTTGCTGTTTGTTATCGCAGGCCTTGCAATGGTTAAAGACTTTACTAAGATGCTTTCCGAACTTATTGGCGGCGAAGACACAATGGGCTCAGGTGCAGATAAAGCAAAAGATATTGGTGCAACGGCCGCTAAAATAGGTAAAACTGCAGCAGCATTTGCTGGTGGCAGCGCAATGGTAATGAAAGCCGGCAGCCTTGGCGTTAAAGGCGCACAAGCCACACAAGCCGTTGTAAACAAACACAAAAAAACACAAGCAATGGAAGGCACAGGCAGATATTCAAAAGATTCTCAATCATATCAAAATTCACTCGATAATATAGCAGATGGTGTATCCGATGATGAAATTTTAACGGCAGCAGCAGAAACAGTGTCAGACCAAGATGCAGTAAAATGGCTAGGAAGTGATAAAAAAGCATTAAACAAATATGCAAAAAATCACAATATCGATAAAGTTAAGCCTGGAGAATCAGAAAATGCAGTTTGGGATAAAATGACTGACGAAGAAAAAGCTGAATTTAAACACGAATTTGCTTCAAGAAATGTTTCTAAAATGACCGAAGAAGATAAAAAGAGAACTTTGCAAGGCCTTAAAGAAACTGGACAAGAAGAAAAATTTAGACGTGCTGCAGCAGAGAACAAATTAGAGAGTATGTCATGGCAAAATAGACAAGGCGTTATTGATGCTAACTATCGCTCTCGTGGACAAAATGAAAGAATTAGAAACCGTGCAATAGCCGCTGCTGGTGGCCTAGAAAATTATAGGAATATGAGTTCAGAAGAACGCAATGCCCTATACAATGAATCAAAACACGGAAATTGGCAAAACAAAGTTGGAAAAGGCATTGAACAAAGAATGCAAGGAATTGCTCAAAATTCAACATTTAATGTTGCTTTAAGAAAGGCCACAATAGATGGCGGAAAAATTGAGTTAGGTTCAAAGCCAAGTGAAGCACTTGCTAAAGCATTCTTGGATTTCGGCAAAAAATGTGGTTCATTTGCCCAACACACAATGGCAGCAATGTCCGGCCCAATGATGGGTGAAATGAAAGGTCTTGGTGGCGATATGATATCAATCGCACAAGGCAAACTTAAAAAAGATATGGATTTGGCTTCTGAAGTTAAAAATCAAAAGAAACTTGCATCTGCTCAAGGTTTAGCACAAGAAAGTCTTGGTTTAGGCGGTGCAAATAAAAAACAAGCTGAACCACCACCAAAACAAAGACCTACTGAATTGTCAGAAGCAAGCATAAAACAACTTGCAAATGCAATTAACTCAAATGCTAACAAATCAAACTCAGTTAAACTTGATGACGCAAGCATTAACAAACTTGGTTCCACAATAGCAGAAAAATTAAATAAAAAAGATTAAAAGAAAAAGGTTGATTAAATTCAACCTTTTTTAATTTAATGTTTTTAAAAGTTCATTGAATATGATGATATGGTCTTGTTCATCTAATATAATCCTTTCAAACAGCGCCGCCAAACTTGCGTTGCAAGTCTTTGCTGCCGCAATCTGATAGTTCCTTATCGCCTTTTCCTCTCCCCTTATATTTGAAAGCAATATTTCTCTTGGATTTTTTAATTGAACAATATTTCTGCCCGTCCAAACATTTCCACGCCCATCTGTCAAATTCGGATTTCCACCAAAATCCACAATCGCTTCGGAAAGCAAATCAAAGTGCGTCATTTCGACTATTGCAATTTGTCTTAACGCTTCCGCGATTTCTGGATATTCATCTTGCAAAATGAAATCTTGATATAGATATGTATTAATAGCACTAAACTCACTATCTTTAGATGATACTTGCCATTTAATTAACTTGACTTCATACATACTTGGATACGCGTTTGTAATTTCTGGATATGGCTCATTTGATGAATAAACAAAATTTGAAGCATCTGGCTGAGATGGAGATAATGGCTGTTGTGGCTGAGTTGGAGTTTCTGGCAACGAAGTTGTTGGCTGCTGTGGCATTGTTGGCTGCTGAGGTGCATCAGTGCCAGTTGGTTGTGCTTGGTCTGGAACTTCTGGTGTGGTTGGTTGAGGCTCAGTAGGCGTCACAGGATTTTCTGCTGGGTCGCCAACATTTTCTTGATTTTCTTCTTCCCTTTTAATTTTACTTTTACGTTCATAAATTTCCTTCTTACAAGTTGGAATTATTGTTTGTTTTAACATCGCACGCTCCCATTTTTTAATCTCTTAACATATATGAAAAAAGACCTATTATTGTTAAATGCACAAAATATTCAACTTTATCATATAAGAAAATAAATAAGGGGATTTTATGAACTATGATGATTTTTTATTGCCTGGACAGGCTGAATTTGAAAAACTTGCCAAGGCTTATTCATCAAAAAAACAATTAGCAGAAGTTAAAACAGACAATGTTGAAATTAACCCTGCACTGCTTGATAGCATTTGTTATTCATTAAAATACTTGAATTGGCTATATACATATATAAAAAGAAATTTGAGAAAAAACAAATTGCGCTTGTTATTTGAAAATTTGGCAAAGCAAACGGAATTGGATTTTATTGAAATTGAAAAAAACTTCTATGATTCGTCCAAGATAATCAAATTAACAAAAAATAGGCGTTTAAACAGCCTAAATTCGTGTTTAAAGCTTGCAATTTATTCGGAGGCAGAGTTAGTCGAAAATTTGATTAATCTCTTTAAATGCGGAGATTTGGCATTTGCTGAGCCTATTATATTTAATCATATAGAATATATTAAAAAATTATCTACAATATAAAAAATCCACGTTATGTGGATTTTTTTAAGGATTTAAGTTTGATGGGCTTTCAATGCTTATTTTCTTTTTTAAACTAACTTCGCTTATATTATTTTTTTCTTGTGGTGGAATAATCTCAACTTGATTTTCAGGCAAAGTCATTCCTTCTCCCAAAGTTTCAGTTCCTTCAACAATGATGCCTTTTTGAGGATAATAAAATTCATCTCTGATTAATTTCTCGCTGACCACTTCGCCATCTTTCAAATATTGCAAATAGGCTTTTGAATGATAGCCTTCTGATGGCTTTTTAATCCTGTAATATTCACCAATATAGGTTACTTTGTCGGAATACTCACCTTTTTCGTCTTTTATTATCATATCTCCTTCGTGTGGCAAAGTTTCTATAAATTCCGCACGGCGTTTAATTTCATAGCCCTCTTCAAGCGGTTCGCCATATACTTCCACATAAGCATTCTCATCATCGCCATAAGTTTTAATGTAAATTGGGTGTTCTAAATTGTTTTTAAATCTAAAATCTGAATATCCTTCACTCACCATCGCGTCAAAAGCAAGTGGAACATAAGAAACAGGAATTGAATGTGGGTGAACTTCCAAAACTTCAATATCGGACAAAATCAATGCGTTATACAATGTTGTTGATGCTTGACAAGCCCCGCCGCCATAATCTTCAACATAAATTCCATTCAAAATTATATTTGCTTTCATATAGCCTTTATCTGCCGTTTTATCGCCTGTTACATCGTTAAAGCTTATTTCTTCGCCAGGATTTATGACCATTCCGTTAAAGTCTTGCAAGGCGCGATTGACATTGTTTTTTCTTCCGAGCGCGCTAGATTTATAACTTGTTGAAAATTTTGAGCGGAGTTTAGTGTTGGCAAATATGTCCGTTTCAGTTGTGTAATCGACCTTAGTAACTGGAACTTCAACGCTTATTTTGCTTCCACCTTTAAAGGCTTCGTCAATCTTGCTGTATAATGCCGTTTTATCCACTTGAACTCTGCAAGCACCTTCAACCGCTGTGAACATTTCTTCACCTTCTTTGCTAGGGTCAAAATTTATGCAAGGCTCGCTCGCTTCGCATTCAATTTTGTTGATTACATCATCAATCTTTTTATCAAAATCCCCTAAGATGTATCTATAACTTATATTATAATTTAGTCCTTCATTTTTAAGTTTTTTAACTTTAGCCATCTTTTGGGCTGCACTTCCATTTCTCGCTTCCGCATAGGTTTGTTCTACTATAGGAAAAATATTGCTATTCGTTTCAAAATCTTTTCCAGATAGGCTCCAAGTCTTATCTTCATATTTCAATTCGATATCAATATTATCTTTATCGCTAATCATTTTGGAAGAAATCAAACTGGAAACTTGCTCCTTGCTCATTCCAGAAACATTTATTCCATTAACTGAGGTGTTATCATAAAACTCGTTATTGCTGATATATCCATTGTCCATAAACAAGCCAAACACTAAAAGTGCAGACAAAACGAAAGCGGAAAATAGGATTGTCAACATAATCAACTTTGAAGATTTATCAACTTTTGTTTTTTGCTTATCATCTTTCATAACTACTCCAATATCGGAATTAGTATTTGCATCACAATAAAAATAATTCAAAAAACTCTCCAAATTTAAGGAGAGTTTTTAAATATATATTTTTAATTAGCACAAGAAGATAATTCATAAATCAAATTGTGTAGTTGTGCTTTGGAAATTGACTTTTCTGTTATCTTCTGCCCTTCTTTTATTATCGTTTCGCCATTTACAGACTTTATGCTGCTCGAAGCCGTTCTTCCTAACAAAAAATATGGGTTTTGTTTTATCTTTTTGGGTATTGTCAAAGTTAAATTTTTATCTGCGCTGCTCAACTCACCAATCGTTTTCAATTCCGCCCCTGTAACACTTTTTGAAGCCATATCGTTTAAAATCGAAACTTTTAAATCGGGAATTTTATTCAAATTAAATGCGTTTTTAGGTCTTAATGCGGACTTTTTAAACTTGCAATCGTCATATCCAAAAAACACAACATCATCGCCCAAATTTACAACCTTTTCAAAAGGTAACAAAACGCCCTTGTTTGTTTCCAAAGACAAAACATTATATTGCTCATCAAAATATAACTCTTTAATTGTTCCGCAATCTTCCCCACAAATAGATAACGCTATTTTGTTCAAAACATTCACGCTTTCGCTCTCAACAAAAGCAAGTTTGGAAACATTTTTTATTATCAAAGCATCTTCCTTTGCACTTTCAATGTCAGAACTTTTGATAAAATATTCCTTTTCTTCATCGCTAGAAAGCATAAAAAAGCCTTTGATTTTTTTGCTTGAAATATTGATATTAACATTTATTATCGTTCCTAGCCACAATCCTTCAAATAGGGAAAATACTGGCTTTGAAATTACTTCAGATAACTTTTGCATCACTCCTCCACGCTAATTTAATTTATTTTAAAAATCAAGCAATTATGCTTACACTGTTGCTTTTTGTTTAAAATAGTGCTAAAATTTTTGTAGATGGAGTAAGTATTATGTGTTTTTTTAGAAAATATAAAAAAATTGCCCCTAAATTAAATATTGAAAATAAAGAACTGGTCATTAAACAAAAACTTGGAAGAAAAGGCATCAAGTTTGGCGCAAAACTTTTTGTTCCAAGAAATTTTGTCTTCGCTACCACAAAAAACGGCAAGATTTTGGACCTAGTCAGTCAAGGCGAATACGAAATCACCCCTAAACTTTTAAAAGAAACGGTCTTAAAATTAAAACTATATAAACCTAATAAGAAAAACAAAACGGCAAAATATGCCCCTGTGGAAGTATACTTTGTCAATTTGAACGACTTTGACCAAGTCGCTTGGCAAACTAATAATAAAGTCGATTTGGAAGACAAAAAGTATGGCGCATATAAAATCTCCGCTAAAGGAAGATACAATTTTAATATTGTAAACACAGAAAAATTTCTCAAATTTTTATACTCCGATGTAATAGAAATTACAAGCGAAAATTCTGCAAACTTGCTTTTAAATTCCGTTAATAATTTCATCACCAAACTTTTGTATGACAAAAATTATAGCGCTGAAAAACTATATTTTAAAGATAAAGAAATAACAAGCGACTTGTTCGTTTCATTAAGTGAACATTTGCACAACATTGGCATAAATTTAGAAGGGATTACGCTTGAAAATGTTGAATTTCCAAACAAAACTTTAAAGATGTTAGAGCAACTTGCCACCCCGCCAAAAGAAAGTCAAGGAAGTGGAAAATCCGCGTTTGAAAACTGGCAAGCGAACAACCCAAACCCAGTTAAAAAAGGCATTCAATTTGTTACGATAGAGCCTGAAAAGAAAGGCAAAAAGAACTTTTTTAAAGAAAGTATGGCGCCATATTTCTTTGCTGAAGAAGACGAAGAAGAACCTGCACAACCTGTTAAGAAAAAATCTAAATGGCTTGGCCCTATTGAAAAAGAAAAAATTGAAAAATCAAAACAATTTGTCAACCTTGACGACAATTAAAAAACTCCCCTTTTAGGGAGTTTTTATTTTAATTTAATTAAGCATTTCGTTTAATATCGTAACCAATATCTCTCAAAAGTGTGTTTGCATCAACTGCTGAACTATCACTAACTTTAACCCAACCGTCACCGATTGTTGTGGTTAAATTGCTGCAATTATAGAAAGCGCTATATCCAATGCTGGTTACGCTGCTTGGAATTGTTATTGATGTTAATCCGCTGCAATTATAGAATGCATAATCTCCAATGCTGGTTACGCTGCTTGGAATAATAATAGAATTTAGTGCAGAACACTCTAAAAAGACATTTTCACCTATTCTTTGAACTCCTTCCTCTATAACTACTGTTTTAAGACTAGTGCAACTATAAAATACACCATAGTCAATAAATTCAACGCTTCCTGGAATAGTAACTGATTCTATAGATAAACCGCCAAGTGCACCATAATCAATCTCTTTAACAGTTTGTTTTGAATAAAGAATACTTGTTGTTGCACACAATGTTTTAAATTTGAATTCCATTTTTGGATAAGCTGCCATAAATTCTTCATCAGTCATACTACCAATAGGATCTAGAATATCAAACAAATCTCGTTGCGTGTTCAATGTTTGTGAACCATTAAAAGTACAAGGATATTTAATACTCGCCATATTTGCGCCTGCTGTATTGTAAAATTCTTCTTTGCTTGAATAGCCTTCAACTACAATTTTGAAATCTCTTTCTCTAACTCTAAATTTTGAATAAAAAAATCGAGCCAAACGCTCGACAATTTACAATTCTAGCGGTTGTGCCACCGCGTCTACTTGCGTCGTTTCCTTTAACTTTCTAATTACTTATACCCCGCACTTGCAAAAATCCTATCACCTTCGCAGCAATCACTTCGCACGAGAGTACCGACCGAAATGAGCTGTGCACATTTCGCGTTTGGTCGGTATAGAGGAAATTGCGAGCGCAAAAGCGCTGCATTTTTTTGAATAAAAAAATCGAGCCAAAAGCTCGACAATTTGATTTTCAAGCGGTTGTGCTACCGCGACGCCAATCGTCGTTTCTTTTAATTAGCAAATCACTAATACCCCGCACTTGCGGGCGGGAATCCTCCCGCTTGTTTTTTAAAAAAAACAAACGGAGAACATTTCTGTTCTCCGTCCGCAAGTGCTTGGTGGGCAGTAAGGGACTCGAACCCCTGACTTCCTCCACGTCAAAGAGACACTCTACCAACTGAGTTAACTGCCCAAATACATCATTAATATATATGAAAGTGAGCAGTTTGTCAATAATTTTCTTTACTTTTTCAAAAATGTCATACAATAAGGCTCAATTAACGAATTAACTGTGATGCCGTTTGCAGTGCATTTACCCTCTTCATTAAAAATGCAATCAGCCTTGCAGCCGATTTTCATTGTTTTAACATCGCGCTGTCTTGCAAATTCTGGAGTTTCTTGGAATATAGATTTTGAAAGGTCTGGCTGATTTTTATTGCCTTTCACGAATGTTGTGCAGTCGACTTTTTTACCTATTAAAATTTCTTTTGCTTGGCAAGTTTGCTTATCGTTATACTTGCAACTGGTTTTTCTACATCTGATATCCATAATTCACCTTTTTAAAATATTTTTAACTTTTTATAAGCAAATATACATTAATATTTGACTTTTTATGAAAAAATAATATATATTATTTCCAAGGAGATATTTATGCAAGTTATATTACAAAGCGATGTCAAAGGAACTGGCAAAAAGGGTCAAGTAGTCAATGTTTCTGACGGCTATGCAAGAAATTTTTTATTAAAAAAGAACTTGGCAAAGGTTTGCAATAATGAAAGTTTGAGCGCAAACAATCAGCAAAAAGAAGCGCAAGCGTTTCATAAGGCAGTTGAACTTGCCCAAGCAAAAGAATTAGCAAACAAATTAAATGGCGTTAAAGTAACATTAACAACAAAATGTGGTGATAATGGAAAGATTTTTGGTTCTATCACTTCAAAAGAGATTTCCGAAAGTTTAGCAAAACAAGGTTTGGATGTTGATAAGAAAAAAATTGTATTGCCTTCCCCTATCAAAAATTCAGGCAACTATACAATCACCGCAAAAATTTATCCAGAAGTTTCCGCAACTTTTAAGTTGGAAGTCATAGCAGAATAAAATTAAAGAGCAAACTGAGTTTGCTCTTATTTATTATTTAATGCTCTGAAGGTTTTTTTCGTATAAAAAAAGCATCATAATGATGCTTTCAAAATTTATTTATCTTCTTTTTGTTGTTTTAATAAATCCCTTATTTCTTTTAACAATTCTTCTTGAGTTGGGTTATTTTTTCTTTCCTCTTCTTCTTTTCTTGCCTTTTCTTCAGCTTCAATTTTGGCTTTTTCTTCTAACGCTCTAGCCTTTTCTGCTTCATACTCCGCTTTTACTTCTTTATAAGGTCTATTTTCCTCTTTTGCTTTAGCTTTGAGCATTTTCTTTTCAACCCTTACTTCTTTTTTTGACTGATTTTTAACATAGTTTTCCATTTCTTTAAATTTCTTTTGTGAAGCTGTAACAATTTTGACCATAATAAAAATTGAGAAAGCAATGATTAAGAAATCAATAATTGTTTGAATAAAATTGCCATAAGCCCAAGTCAAAGTTGCAACACCTTCTGCATTTCTCCTCAACACAACGCTTAAATCTGCCAAGCTTGCAGCACCTGTTCCCCAAGTAACAAGTGGCATAATAATATCATTAACCAAACTTGAAACTATTTTATTAAAAGCAGTCGCAATAATCAAGCCGACAGCCATATCAAAAATGTTTCCCTTAGTAATAAAAGCTTTAAATTCTTTAAAAAATTTCTTCATAATTTTCTCCTAATTAAATTAACATTTTGAATATAACACACTAATTTGAAATTTACAAATATAATAACAAAATAATTGACAAAAATTTTAAATTAAATTACACTATCAACTGATGTAAACATCCGCCGCCGCCTTGTTTTTAATTTGTAATAACACATTTGTCTATCAGAACAAGCTAAGCCGAAAGTTTGCATTCAAAAAATCGCCGAACATTTATCTCGTGCTACTGTGGCTCAGCGGTAGAGCACCACCTTGGTAAAACAAAAATGGCACTTTTTAACCACTAAATTTCACCGCAAAAATCAATCAAAAAACAGCATCTGCTGGTGTGGCTCAGCGGTAGAGCACCACCTTGGTAAAACAAAAACGGCACTTTTTAATCACTAAATTTCACCGCAAAATTCAATCAAAAACAGCACTATGCTGGTGTGGCTCAGCGGTAGAGCACCACCTTGGTAAGGTGGGGGTCACGGGTCCGATTCCCGTCACCAGCTCCATTATCAAAAACCCTTGAAACCCTAGTAAAATAGGCACTTTCAGGGGTTTTTCTTTTGCAAAAAATTAAATGAAATTTACTCTCAAAATTCCTAGTGTACCTGAAAGTGTACCTTGAAATTTTGCTATTTTTTATCAAATTTTCAAAAAAATAGACCAACTTTTGTTGAATTTCAAAAGTCGGTCTAAAACTGCCCTAGTGTACCTAAAACTGCCCTTTAAGGTACACTTAGGTACACTAGATTTTTCCACTGTACCTTAAAAATAATTTTACTTGAAAAACAAAAAAAACGAGAGCTGAAATCTTATCAACTCTCGCATTTCGTTTTAATTAACTATTATTAAATTTATATTTTACATTTCCATATCGCTTTCTCGTTTTTTCTTACGGGCTTTTCGTTCTTCAAGAAGTTTAGTTAAAACATCATCAAATTCATCATCATTCATGTCAGCGACAAAATTATCAGTTCTTTGGTCTAGGATTTCTTCTCTTTGTTTCTTTTCTAGTAACATTTGGTCCTCTTTTACCTTTTCATTAAATTTGTCAGTTGTTTGGCGGATATACTCGTTATCTACTGAGTTGTAAACCATAATTGTAGTTTTTACATCACGATGGCCTAAAAGTTGTTGAATAACCTTTGGGTTCTCATTCATTTCAAAAAGCATATTTGAGAATGTATGGCGAAGCCCGTGGAAGTGAATATTACATTTGGTTAATTGATGTCGTCTTTTCCAGCCATCGAAAAGTTTTCTACAGCCATAATATGTTCTAACACTTCCATCATCATTAGAGAAAATATAGGCCGTATTTGCCGTCAAATCGGCAGTAACTCTTGGATTGGATTTCTGTCTATCCTTTTGCTTTTCACGCCATTCTTTAAGCGTTTCAACGATTATATCAGCAATAGGAATTTCTCTCACACTACATGCAGTTTTTGTGTCTCCAACAACTGTTAAACGACTTGTTACATTGCCTTCATTATCAAACTTTGGTATTGTTGTTATTGCTCGTTCTACTTTTAATGTTTTAGTTTCAAAATTTACATTTTGCCATTTCAGTGCAAGCGCCTCACCAATACGAAGCCCACCAAACATTAAACAAACACAAAGTGGCTTAATAAAATTACCGTCATCTTTTGCGAGTGCTTCTAAAAATCTAACTCTTACTTCTGGCGTAAGCGCTTTGTATTTTTCGCTATTACCAACTTTATCATGTGCCCTAACTTTTACCTTGTTAACTGGATTTTGCGTTACCCATTTGTTGTCTATGGCATATTCAAAAAATTGAGACATTAAGTGTTTAATCTTTTTTATTGTATTTACACTATAATCCTTGTCTATCATATTATTAATTACTCTTTGAACAACATAAGTATCAATTTCATAAACTTTCATATTTCCAACTTGTGGTTCAATATGTAATTTATAGTTCCTTATAATGCCTTCAAAAGTTCTAGGTGTAACTGATGATTTTTTAAAAACCATCAGCCACTCTCCCATCAGTTCTCCAAATGTTCGTTTTTCAACTATCTCATAAGAATTACTTTTAATTCTTCCACTAATATCAAACATCTTTTTTGCGACGGTTGCTCTATTTTTCCCATATACAACCTTTTTAACTTGTCTACCTTTATCATCATATCCAACGGTTATACTTCCGACCCATAGTCCATCAGAACTTCTCTTGAAAATACTACCTTCATTATTATTTGTTCTAACCTTACTTACAACTTTATTTTTATTTGTTGTTGGCTGTTTCTTCTTTCTAGGCATTTGGCACCTCCATTTGTCCATTATTTAATGTTAGCCAAGTAACAAAATTAAGGACACTTACGACTTGTCGTTTGCCAACTTTTGTTGTTGGGAATGATTTACTTCTAAGTAAACTTCTAACATTATCTCTGCCAAGGCCAGTGATTTTGATAAGGTCATCACAATCTAAAAAGTCTTTATTATATTTAATTGAAATACGCTGAGTTTCAGATTGAATTAAATTATTCAAATCAATATTTTTATCATTCATATTCAATTTTGGTCCTCCTTTCTAATTAAGTTAATTCGCTATCTTTTAGTTCTTGTACTTGCGTTCTCAATTGTGCAACTAAATCATCACACAAATCTTTCAAATCTTCCGATGTAACATTTTCAAGATTTCCATATCCATCAATTCTATATATGTCAGCGCTGTAAGTATCACCTATAAAATATCTTAGCCTATCAATGCTGTCCGAATTTTCGGATATAACCATATCTTCATCATCAGAAGTTACATAGTTCTGTTCTTCCAAATAATCTAATATATCATCATCGGCAGAACAAGCATTGTAAATTTTTTTATATTCATCTTCAGTACCACAATCAATGGTTTCTTTTATATCGTTAAGTTCTTTGATAATTCTTCTTTTATCATTTATTAAACTCATTTTTATCTCCTTCTTCCAATTTTGCTTTCTTTATTATTGGTTCCAATCTTTCGGAAATTCTTTTTATCATAAGTGGTGGAACGCTCATTCCACACACATAAGACACACCATCAAGACTATCTGTTAAGAAATTGTAATCTTGTGGAAATGAAGATATTGAAATAATATCTTGTTTTGAAAGTCTTGTTTTTGTGTCCCACCTTATGTTATTGCAGTGAGCAGTAAGTGTTGGTGCAACTTGGTCATCATAAACAAAACAATAATTAAAAAATGAACTTTTACCACGAGTTTTTAAACAAGCATTTTCTAGGTTCCTATCTCCGTATTTAGCATATTTAATAAGCCCCATCAAATTTTCAGTAATTCCTTCCATAGAACCTTCTTTGGATTTTATATCTCCAAAATTTATTGGTGCATATAAAAAAGACATATCCAGTTTTTCTAAATCAACATTTAATCTCGTTGCTATAAAAAATACTCTATGTCTTTTTTGTGGAACACCCATTTGTTCGCCTTTCATTAACCAATGTTTAACCTTATAGCCAATGTCGTGGAATTGCTTATATATTCTCTGAACATATCCCCACGCATTACCTTTGGTCAAACCTTCAACATTTTCCATTATCACAAACCTAGGTTTAAGTTTGTTTACTGTATCAATAAAGACAAAAGATAAATCATCAAGTGTTTGCTCTTTTTGTCCTTCTCTAAACTTCTTTTTAACTCCCCAAGATTTTTCTCTCTTGCCAGCCATAGAAAATGTTGTGCAAGGCGGACTACCATCTAATATGTCTAAATCAAATACTTCTTTTGGTAGTTCGTTATTTGGAATATTGTTAAAATCTCGTATGTCTAAAACATAATTATGTTTTGGACTATGATTTGCAAGATAGACAGAGTTCATTCTCTTATCTATCTCCAAATCACCAATCACATCGTATCCTGCAAGTTTATAGCCCATTGTTGAGCCACCACCACAGGCGAAACACGAGAAAACCTTTAATCCATTCTTTTCTTTTGGATAGTCTTTGAAATGCCAATACCAATCGTTACTTTGTTTTGTTTTAAGATGATTAAAATCACTACCAAGCAAATCAAAAAAAGTCTGTTGCATAGTTTACTCCATTTTATCATCAAATTGTTTTGCCTTTCTATGCTCCCTTTCTTTAATAAGTGGAAAAACGATTTTGTTAATTTCTTCTGTGAATTTTTCTTTGTCAGACACAAGTGCTTGATTTGCGTCTTTATATCCACAATTATCAAATGTGCAATAATTTATATTGTTTTCATCAAAATACTTTATTAAAGCTTTGGTTGCTATTTGTCCTGCTTCATCATTATCCAATGCTAAAATAAAGGTCTTATCAAGTGATTTTTCTCTTTCAATGAATTTGTTGACATTGTTAGCACTTGAAAGTCCAATGGCATTAACACCAACCGTTTCAAAGCTCAAACAATCAAATTCGCCTTCTGTTATTACACAATATTTACTATCATTAGTTAATGCTTCTGTATTAAAGAGTTCAACTTGGCAACCCTTTGGTTTGTAATATCTCAATTTTTCATCATTGTGTATATTCCTAGCAGCAAAGCAATTTTTACTAACTGGGATTACAACAGCATTAAACTTAAATTCTTTAAAATCAAATGAGTTAAAACCAAGTTTATAGTCTTTAATAATCTTTTTAGATAAACCCCTTGATAGAAGATAATCCATTGCTTCTTTATTATGTCTGAGATTATATGACCAAACATTATAGGCCTTTGTATAGTCCTTTTCAGTTTGTTCTTTATCTTTTCTAACAGTAGAGTTATAGTCGAAATTCTTTCCATAATATTGCATTGTTTTCTTAAATGCACTTCTATTATCAAGGTTTTCCATTATACCTATAACATCTACAAGGTTATAACTTGCGCCACAACCAAAGCAATAACATCTTCCATCATCAAAGTATTTCATAGAAGCATTGCTATCTCTATGATTTGGATTTAGACAATGAAATAAACGACTTGTATTTATATTATGACTTTCAAGGTAGCTTTTAAGGTTATCCATCACTCCTTCAAGTTCATAATTTTCCAAATCTACATTTCACCTTCTTGTTGCTTTTTTAGTTTCATAATGTAATCATCTGACATATAACCATAAAAGTCTTTTGGTCGTTTGATTCCAAGTTTTTTGTAATAATCTTCCAAATCTTCTTTAACATTTTTAAATTCATCAAAAGGATAACCAGAATATACCCATTCATTTTTTGTATTGAAAATGTAGATATATTCAATCCAATCCCAATCTTTCAATTTCTGCATTGAACAAAGAGTGCTTTCTTGTCCCTCCTCACCTCTATCTCTACCATAAGCAACCGTAACATCATCTTGTCTTTCGCTATAATCAAATGAATGTGGTCTTGTTGGGTCTGGGTCGATTTTTTCATTAAGACAAGAAATATTGCCTAATTTAATCAATTTTTCCACTTTTTCTCTATCATTGTAATGGTCATTAAGCATTTGACCATTGTAAGTTAAATATCCATCAGAGTGGCAATAAATTGCCTCGTATTTGTTCTTTCCCCTTTGAATACATATCAAACTTCTAGTTGACATAATTTCCTCCTTACATTTCTGCGTCTTGGTCCTTTCTATGTCTTGTCTTTAATTCCTCCAACATTTTATCTAACTTTTTGTTTTCAATTTCCTGTTGTTTTTTAATTTCTGGAATAAAATTTCTATCTTCATCAGACACCGGATATATTGCTCCACAATCACAAGAAAGCATTTGACCTCCACATCTCGGACACCTTTCAATATCACAATTTGGTAGATGTTGTTCACCTAGATGACAACCACAATCGCCACAAGTGTTTTCTTCATCTTCATAATCTCCCCAGCAATCCTCTTCCTCTCCGTAAAAGATAGGTCTATATAATTCTCCACGAATTAGATAGTTTTCTTTGTAGTTTGTGTTATATTCCTCAACAGCTTTACCTATTCCTTTATCATTAAAAGGTAGTTGGTTTGCAATCATATATTCACGATAAATATCCAAGATATTTTGCTTTGCAACAATATAGTAGTTAAATTCCCTCCCATGTTTGTAGAGATAATCAAATATCTTCATTGATACTTCTTTTTCTGTGTCAGTTCTACCCTTTTCAAGGAATTTCTCTTTGTCGTAATTCAACATTCGTTGCCAAACGACATATTGACCTTCGTTCATTAATCATTCCTCCTTAATAAAGTGCTTGATACAAACTCGAATAGTTCGACCAAGGGCTTGTTGTTTTATAGTATTCAAGTGCTTCAAATGGCACATAAATAACATTCAAAGGACAATTTCCAAAGTGATTGTAATAATCATTGTGATTAGCCTGAATTTGGCTAGATTTAATCGTAACTGTCTTTAAATTTGTGCAGTTGTAAAATGTGCCAATATGAAAGTTTCTTACTGTCTTTGGTATTGTTATTTCTTCTATTGCAGTTCCAAAGAACGCATAAGCGTCTATTTGCTTTGTTGTTTCAGATAATCTAACTTTTTTAAGGCTTGAACAACCATCAAAAATACCATCACCAACAACTTCAACACCATCTTCAAAGTAAACTTCTTTTAAGTTAGGACAATTTTGAAATGCTCTCACACTTGTTGTTGTATATTCTTTTGGTATTTTCAAGGTTTCAATATATTGATTGTTTTGTCCTGCATACCAAGCCATTGTATTAACCTTTACTTCATCACCTTCGATATAAGTAGGTTTACCAATGGTATATTCATAATTCCAAGGATAACTATGAGTGTAAATCTCTTGATAAAATTCATAGTAACCTTCCGCTCCACAAGCATAATGTTCTTGCCAAAATTGCCTTGCTTCCCATTGTGAATTAAATGTTGTCTTTCCAGAATAATAAACCGGTTCTCCAAAGGAATATGATGTCGGCAATGTAACATCTTTTTCTTGTCCTGTGTAGGATTTAAGTTCACTGCCGACAAATACATATCCTTCTAATACAACATCTGTTTTATGGTTAAAATTTACTCTTACTGTTAATGCGTAAAGGAATAAAGCAAACACTCCAATAAAAAAAAACAACTGTCCCCAAGAAATAATGTTTTTGCTCGTTTTTGTTTCCATTTGTTATTCCTTTTTCGTCCATAAAGGTGGACCTTTATAGACAACTTTCTCGTTTTTTCTCTATTCTTATAAGTTCATTGAAAAGATAATGAAATTTATCATCTGCACACTTTTGCATTTCTTTAAGCATTGTGATATTGTTGTTGTTACTTATAGAAAAACCAGTCATATTATCAACGATATTGTCATTTTCATCTGTAATTTCATAAGCATAATACTCGTGCTCTTCATTGATATAATCGTTATAATCAACAAGTTCATTTTTTAAAGTTTGCTCAACTTTGTCATAGTCATCAAGAGAATACCCATGGTTCAATACGTCTTGCTTTGTGCAATAGATATACCCTACTTGACCACTATCAAATCTGTCATTAAATGGTTCAGTTGATAATGCAATTCCTGTGTGGTCATACATATAAACATTCAAAATGCAATACATATTATCTTTATTGACTTCTGCAAATGCTTGGAAATCACAAGGTCTGTAAAATTCATTACTATCACCAAGAGAATATCTCCTGTGCCAACAAATGAGATGACCAAGATTATCATCTTCTCTTGGGTCAGTAACCTGATAAGAGTTATCTAGTTTAACTTTTAAAGAGTTTCCTCTTCTTTTTATTTCAACATCTCTCATTTTTACATCTCCGCATTTTTCTTTTGTTGATGTTTATACCTTTCAATCATACAAGCCTTAATAATGTAATAATCTTCATACAAATCCAAACCTTTTGGAAGTTCGTATGTTTTACAATAAGCCTTGCATTTTTTGATTTGATTATCTGTCAAACTAATATTTTCGCCAGAGTCTGGGTCAAATCCAACCATATAAACTGTGCCACAAGCACAATCTTCATATTCTGGAAGCCAAAAGTTCCCCGGCAATTTGTTAAGTTTGCCTTCTTCATTTACATACAAGTCAACATTTCTCACACCGGGCATTTCAACACATTCAATGTATCCACCAACAATGCCTTGAAGAACACTGAGTTTATCTTCAATTTCTTTCTCATAAGGTTCCTTGCCGGGTTCCTTAATCAAAACTCTGACAATCTTTGTTTCTTCATCTTCGATGTCTTCTTCAATATCTTCTCTTTCAGCTTCAAATTCCAAAGCAATTTCCTTCTTTAATTTTTCCATATCATTTTTTAAAGGTTCTAAAAATTCTGGATTTTCCGTTAATGTATCTGAGTTTTCAATTAAATACTCAATATCACCTTCATAGGAATAAAGACTTTCTGCGTTAGTTTGTTTGCCATCGACCATTAAAGATATTTTTGTTGTTAAAAGTTCACCATTAAAGCAATCGTTAATTGTAGAGAGCTCTCTGACATATTCTGAATTGATTTCATCAACATCTTTTTTTGATAGATTTTCTGGAAATTTCTTTCCATAAAAGTTCTCATAATCTGTTTTATCAACACAAATATATCCTACAATTTCATCATTTGCTTCCATTGTTAAATTCATATCTTTTTCGTAAATTGGCAAGGCTAACATTAGATTTGGATTTCTCTTGTAAAAGTCCGTAAAATCCCAAACAGACTTAACATTTTGGTCCTCACTATATCTTTTGAAATCACCTTTAAAAATGACTATTGTAGAAAATTTTTCCATTCCATCTGGTGTGGCCTGTTCAACTGAAATATTCAGTGTTTTATTGTTCAGTTTTATCTGCATGAATATCTCCCTTGAAGTGGTTATTTGTTTTCTTAAATCTCAAAAGTTCATATTCACTTGCATAGAACGCTTGTTGAATAGATACCGCAAGATTTGGTCTAACTTTAAGCCTTTCTTCCTTTGGGACTTCTTGCAAGCCATCACGCATTGTTCTTAATTTGTCTAATAGTTCTTGTTTAGAAGAATAATCAATATCAGTAAGCAAGAACGAAAGTTCACCACCTAATCTCATTATTCCACCTCACTTTCTGCTTTTTTAGACTTTGAACTTGTCTTTTTTGCAGTTTTCTTTTCTACTGGTGCTTTAACTTCTTCTGTTTTTTCTTGTGCTTTAACTTCTTCTTCAACCTTTTGAGTTTGTTTTTCAAGTCCACGAATTGCAATTTCAATCGCAGTTTCAAAGTTAGAAAGAAGTTGCATACTTACTGAACGAACTTTTTGAAGATTGTTTTTAAACTCCAATTTTTCTTCATCTGAAAGGTTTGTAATGGCGTCATCATTAAAGTCTGGCAAATTAAGACCAAGTTTTGATTTGATTGCGTAAAGTGCGCAGTTGTATTCAATGTCATCAATATTTTCAACTGTTTTGCTTGTAATACCTTCTGGGCGTCTGCTATCAATCAATACTCTTGTTGTTTGATTGATTAGTGTATTGATAAGTTCATCAATAGAAAGTCCATCTTTGATGTAAACAATCTTATTTTCTTTATCCATCTTTGCAAATGGTTCTTGGTCAACATACTCAAACTTATAACCTTTTGCTGTTCTTTCAAGAGAATTTTTAGCGGCTTCAAAGAACTTTGCAATGGTCTCTTTATTTGTATTGAGATAAGGATATTCTCTACCTTCTGTTTGGCTAATATCAAAGACATGTCCAACACTTAAATCAAGTTTTTCAATACCTTTTGTGAACACATTACCATTTTCATCAGTGTAATCTTGATTGTATTTTTTAAGACAAGGACTAATGATTTTCAAAGACTTTTGGTGTTCTTTAACCTTTCTACCATCTTTGTTCCAACCAGTAAGTCTTTTTACAAGTTTAACATTTGGCATTTGGCTCATAATAAGAACATCATTCATAACTGTGTAATCTGGCATAAGACCCATTACTTTCAAAATATCACGAAGTCTGCCTTCATTCATATATTTCAAATATTGTTCGTTTGCTTGTGCTGTCAAGCTTTCAACTGTTGCGTAATTTTTTTCTTCCATTTATTACTCCTTATTGTTTTTATAAAAAAAGTTGAAATATAATTCCAACCTTTTATGATAATTGAGCAAAATAAAATCGAGTTTAGATTACTCATTATCGTAAATATTTCATTGTTTTTGTTTATTTCGACATTAAATTTGACACAATTTATTGACTTTTATATAAATTCCGAGTAAAATAAAGTGTAGTTTAGATTACTCGGAGGTGTATATAATGAGTTATGTCAATAGACATGCAGAAAACAAATTTCAATTGCTTAATAGTATGTTTCAAGTAGTTCTAGTTTGTGGACCAAGACAAGTTGGGAAAACCACAATGTTAAAACATTTTGCTGATGGTACAAAGCGTACCTATGTAACACTTGATGATTTGGACAATAGAGAACTTGCTCTTTCAGACCCAAAACTCTTTTTCCAAAAATTCAAGCCCCCTATTCTTATTGATGAAATTCAATTTGCACCAAATCTTTTTTCATACATTAAAATAATGGCTGACAATAATCAAATTGCTGGTGAATTTTGGCTTAGCGGTTCTCAAAGTTACAAAGTTATGAAACTTGCTTCCGAGTCCTTAGCAGGTAGAATTGGCATTATGAACATGTACTCTTTAACCTATCAAGAAATACTTGGTAACCTTGAAGATATTCCAAAAGATTTTTCTTTTACGACTCTAAATGGTTTAAATTCAAAGCCAAAACTAGAATTAAATAGTGTTTTCTCATATATCTTTAAAGGTGGCATGCCAAAGACCATTGATTATACCGATGAAATGAGAACTGAATATTTTAAATCTTATATTGAAACATATCTAATGAAAGATATACAGGAATTAGGCAAAATCACTGACGTTGTAAGATTTAAAAAATTCTTAACTGCATGTGCATCACAAAATGCAAATGTTATAAACTATGCTAATCTTGCATTAGCATCTGACATTTCTCAACCAACAGCAAAAGAATGGCTTTCTACTTTGCAAGGAATTGGAATTGTATACTTAGTTCAACCTTATTTTAATAATTCTTTAAAAAGGCTTACTAAAACTCCAAAATTGTATTTCTTTGATACTGGTCTTTGTGCATATCTTGCAAAAATACCATCAGAAGAAATGTTGCTTGCTAGTTCTCTTGCTGGAGCTTACTTTGAAAATTATGTTATGAACCAACTTGTTATTAAAAACGCACTTTCAAAGAATGAAAGAAATATATATTTCTATCGTGATATTGACCAAAACGAAGTTGATATTCTTCTCGAAGATGGAGATGGTATAACTCCACTAGAAGTTAAACTTTCTGCAAATCCAAATAAGAGAGATATAGAAAAATTTAAAGTTTTGGAAAAATTAAATAGAAATATAAAAGATGGTGGCATAATTTGTTTAATAGATAGTGTCTATCCAGTAAATGAGCATAATTCTTTAATTCCTGCTGGACTAATTTAATATCAAAATTTTATAGTGTTCCAAATGAAGTAAAATACTTTAATTGGAGCACTTTTTTTCTTCAAAAATTTCTCTAACATGTGGCGTTGCGACAATTCTAATGTTAGTTCTATTTGCTGGTCCTGTAATTAGGAACGCACTTCCTCTTGGAAGATTTACAATGTTATCTGTTTCATTTTCGTTAATTTGACCGGCCTTTTCATATAACGAACAAAGGTCTGACATATCATTTGGCGACAAAGAAAAAATAAACGAGTATTGACTAACGTTTATTATCGCAGATGATTTTCTTGCTATATCCGGACTTCCCACGAAATCCTTAACATTTTGCGTAATAACAATTTGCATTCCGTTATATTTTCTAATACGTTTTGCAAGTTGATACATAAAGTCTAGTGCTATTGGAAATTTCTCATCAATGAACACGTGAGCTTCATCTATTGCTATTACAATCTTTCTATTTGCACCAAAGATTTGGTTATAATCCCTATTCTTAATTACTTCATTGTCTAGCCATTTAAGAACCAAAAGCATTTGAGCATTACCTATCAAATTGTTTTTGTTTGACAATAGTTTTTGAAAGTTAAAGCAGACAAAGTTTTCAGTTGGATTAAATGTTGTAAATCCATTCCAAAGGGCTGAATTTCTACCACCCCTTCTGAATTTACTTACATAGTTTGCTAGGACTTTGTAACAAGAAAGGTTATATTCATCTTTTTCCTTTTCAATCCTTCTATCAATTTCTTCTGCAAGGTCTTGAAAGATAGGATAATCTTTTGGTCTTAACTTGGTTAAATCTGTCTTTGCAGTTATTCCTTTTTGATTGTATATTTCAACAATAACTTTATTGAGCAACTCCAAACTATCCGAGTTTATTCCCTGCAAAATCAATCTGAAAAATTCTTCAAGAAATTGTAGATGAGAATAAAATGAGTTGTTAGAACCATCTTGATTTTCATCATCTAGTGAAGAAATTATGTGAAAAGGATTTATTCTTCCATTTTTAGATGATGATACATCAAGCACTCTACCATTAAGATTTTCTGCAAGTGTGCCATATTCGTTTTCTGGGTCAAGAATAAATATCTTTGCATTATCGCTTGCAAGATTAGCCAGCAACATCTTTGTGCAATATGATTTACCTGAACCAGATTTACCGATAATAACCGTATTTGAATTAACTCTTTCATCATCTCTACGGAAGAAATCAACAAATGTTGGCAATTTATTTTCTCCAATCAAAATACCGTTTTTGTCAAGAATTGCGTTACTTACAAAAGGAAATGATGAAGCAATGATTGATGAATTAAGACCACGAGAAATATTTAGTTTATTGTAAGTGTTGATGTTACTAGCAAAATAACTTTCAATTTGTCTGCCAAACATCTCTCCAAACTTAAAACCAAGTTCTCTCAATTTTCTTCTAACATTTTTCTTGTTAGTTGTGTCTTTACCATAGTCGTATGCTGTGATAATGAGTGTTGTGTCAAAGAACACTTCATTATCGTTTTGCAAACCTTCCAACAAGACTTGTAAACTCTCCAAGTGAGTTTGTTTATCAATTTGTGAACTTGCCTTTCCCAAGGTATTTTGAGATAAAAGTTCATTGATTGCATTATCTATCCTTTTGATTGCTTTGTATTTCTCTACTGGTTTACACTTCATTACAACCTTTGTATTTGGTATATCAAATAGTTGTTGTCCCCAAGCGTTATCAACTTTCAAAGGATAGTCAGTTATAACAAAATGAGTTAAAGTTTTGTCATTTTGTTTTGTTGATAAAATTTTGAATTGAACATTGTCTGGATAAATATGTTTGATATAATCTTTTTCTTCATATTTATCAAATTCTCTCTCATCAAAATCTTTATCATAAGAGTATTTTAAAAAGATTGCTAATTCTTTGCTATTAAGCCTTTTGACTTCCAAATTGCTTCCAGAAAGCGTGTTTTCTATAATCTCTAACGAGTTATTTAAACTTCTACTATCAATGTCGTGTAAGGCAATATAATAACTGCTAGAAAAGATTTTTTCATTTGAATTTAAACTCTCAATTAAATTCATTCTATCTTCAATGACTTCTACCCTTTTTCTAAACTCATCTTCCGACAAGTTGCCATTTTCGTTTTCAGCAATCAAGTGTTGAATACGAGTTAATTCGTTATTGATATAGTCATCAAAGATTACGGGCTTTTCAAGTTTGATTAAATCATATTCTTGAAATATACCCACATTTTTTAGTGTTGAAGATAAGGCACCATCTATCAAGTAATTTTGTTTATTTGCCGATAACATATTGAACTCTATCGGGGTTACCTGAATAACCCCGGTATAAGTTCCATCTTTCCCATAAATCAAATCATTTTCCACCTTTGCATAAGGAATAACATTACTTATATGGTTACTACCTTTTTTCGATTTACTAAAAGATTTTTTTGCTACTGCAAAACTAACTCCATAAGCGATTGCTTGATAAAGTTTTATTTCTCCAATTGGAATGAACATTGGTGCCGAAATCATAAGAATTGCCAATGCAATGATATATTTGTTTGGCAAGTTACTTGTAGCCGCAAGGGCTATGAAAGCAAGTGCAATTATACCTATAATGACATCATAGATTCCAATGCCTTTATAGAACTGCAACTTAACCTTCGTGTTTCTTGGTATTATTCGCATTTTGTCCTTCCTTATTTAAAATGTTTTTACCTGCTTGTGCATGGTTAATAAAACTATCACCTGCCCCTATGTTTTTAGCACGTGGCACAAAATTCTTGGCCATTCCAACAACACCACCTTCGGCAAGGTCTTTAATCATACCAATAGGCATAGTTGCAATACGAGTTGGCATACCACCATATTTTGCTAGTTTGCTTGGTGTGTCTGATTTATTTAGATAAGGTTTACTTGTTGGTGTCCCAAATGAATTTGAAAAACCTTTTGCAAAGGACTTTGTAGATTTCTTTGTATCAACAAATCTTTTACCACCTAAAATTGCACCACCAAGTGTTGCTCCTGCTCCAATGGTTGCTTTTGTAAGACCAGCGCCATATCTCATATTACTTAACATTTGTTGTGTTTCATTTGCTCCTGCACTTCCACCAGTAAGCTGTGCAATAACCAAGTTCGCTTTCGTTACTGCGTATGCTCCACCAATCAAGAACAAGATTTTAACTATTCCATTTTTGAACGAGTCCGCAAAGAATGTTATTGAACTTATTTGTGGAATTATTATAAAAAACAAATTCATTGAAAGAATAATTCCATAAGCACCCAATACCTTCGAGATTGTCATATCTCTCCAAATCTTAAAACGATTTCCATCATCAACTGGAATTGTGCTAACACTTATTGGCGAGATAATGTAAAGTAAAACAATATCAAAAATCCTTTGAATAAATGTTACTGCACTCATGACAAACATAACCATTATTACAATCGAACCAAAAATTCCAATTAAGAAATCCAAGTTTCTCAAACTGTAATATTGACTAACCACACCAATATCAAAGTAACTAAGTTCACCACTTAAAAACATTCTTTCAATATCTGCTCTTATAGCTTCATCACCAATATAGGCATACTGCCCACTTGTTACTAGGATTTGCCCACCTATTGATGTTCCTCCACCTGTGCTTGCAAAGTATGGGTTCATACTCGTGTTAATTGCACCCATCACCGCATTTGTAAGTGTTATTCCTGCAACCAATATAAATGGCACCATTAGGAATATCGCAAAACTTTGAAATGCTTTGCCGAGTATTTGTCCTTTGGATTTTTTATTTTCTCCATACGCATATTCACTTCTGATTATTGCTATAAGGACAAACACTACAAGCAAAATAATTGCAATTAAAAAGATATAAAAGAATGTGGTTTTAACCGTTTTTGAAAGTATGAAATGCGATAGAAAATCGGTTTGTTTTCCGTCTATGGTTACTGGCTCAATTCCAGCCAACTTGTAAAAAATCTCTCTAACGAAATCAATGATATAACAAATCGTTTTTTGCAGATTATATAACAGTTCAAAAATCCAATTTGTTAACCACTCCATAAATTATTCCTCGTCAAAAAAACTTAACAAACTGTCAAAAACAAACCTAGTTTCATCACCTTCATTTCTTTCAACTTTGATATGAAAATTATCGTCTTTATTTATGTTGACTGAACTTTCAAGTAAGAGTGTTACATCAGTTGGCTCGCCTTCTTTAAAACTAACTTCAGCTGATTGTAAAAGTTCATTATTTTTATAAAGTGAAAATTTGATATTGCTATCACTTTCTGCTTTTGCAAGGAATACAATACCCTTTGATTTGTAATTTTGTTTGTTTATAATTTTAATATCTGTGTATTCTTTATTTTCAATTTCAGCGTTAAATTGAATGTTATCTGTAAGAATAGAAAGTGGAATATTTCTTGCTCCTTCACCTTCTATTTGAACTTGCACACTGTCAACTCTAACTTCATAAGTTTCCTTTGTTGGGGTGCCACTTGGTGTGCTTGCACCACAAATTATTATCAGTCCAAGAATTAAAACTGTAAGTAAAATTCCTGCACCAATTAGTATTTTATTTTTTTTGTTCATTTTTTTTATCTCCTAAATCAATAATAATTCTAATCAAGTCTTCTATCGACACATTCGTTTCTTCCAATAAAACCGTCAAAGCAAAACCTTGACTAAAATTAGATATTTTTTTAGATAATTTTTCTTCAAATTCTTTTGATGTCATTTAATTCTCCCTAAGCTATTTGAGTTCCAACCCAATCTTGTAAGATAGGCATTGCAATTTTCAATCCGACAATCAACACGAAAATTACTACAAAACCAATAATCGCACCAATCAAATCTTTCTTCGCTTTTTCTCTCGAACCGGCTTCATCTGCCTTCGCAAGTTTAACGCCCAAGATGATACAATAAATAGTTCCAATAGAACCAACCAAGCCAATTGCTGGCCATAAAATTGCATTTAAGACTTCCAAAACTGGAGCCAAAATAGGATTGAAATCAATCGCTGCTAACATGTTTTTCATATAAAAAGTTCCTCCGAAAAAATCAAAAAATTTAATCCTTTCTATGCAACCTTTCTATGCTTTCAAAAGATAAAAATGAAGTGGGTTTCACACTTGCATTAGGTTAAGGGGGTGTGGTTCAAAAATGAAACAGTGCCATTTTTAAGTGAATCGTCAAAATTACTAGTAATTTCAAGACTTTTAGACACTTAAAAATCAATTTTGAGCCAAAACCCTTATCCTGCTAGATAAAAATATCAAGGATATTCTTATCAAATTTGTCAATTCTCACCATTTTCATCGCTTTCATCAGTTCCTTCATCACCATCAATTACAATGTCCTCACCATCATCAAAATCGTCATCAACAACGGTTTCAGTAACGGTTTCTTCAACCTTATCTGCATAGTAATGATGTCGTGATTTTATTAGTAGTATTATTAGTAATACAACCAATGCTCCAAGTCCGGCAATTACTGCCACGCTTGCTCCATTAAGAGAGTAAACTCTTTCAAAAATGTAGACTGTTTTATTTCCAGCTTCGTCTATTAACTCCACTACAAATCTTCCAGATTTTTCAATTTCATCACCGAGTTTATAATCAAAATTTGCTCCATCGACTGTAACAATTAAATCGCAAGGTTTCTCTGATACATCTTTCATTACGACTTTATTTTTGGTTGAACCACCATTATTCACTCCAACCAAAACGAGTGTCGGTGGTGTTGTATCAAGTGTAATTTCAAAGCTGTAAGTTTTACCAGCGAGAGTATCAAGAACTTCAACGTGATAGGTCCCTTCATCATAAATGTAGAACTCTCTATCTACAATTTGAAATTCAAAATCTTCATCATTAAAGGTTACATTTTTGATTTCAATTCCACTTTGCAATAAGTGTTTTAAATTTTGTTTTTTCTTCGTAATAATTGTAAAGAATGAACTTATCATATTTCCTAATTCATCAGTAATTGTGTAAGAGTATTCACCATCTTCATTTAAAATTTGTTCAAATTTATAATCAAATGGTTTACCATCTTTATACATAATTATCTTCAAATTTTCATAGGCAATAAGTCTAACACCGGCATTAGAAATTCCCCCATGATAAGTGTTTATATCGTAAGAAATTTCTTTGTCAATTTCAAACTCAAAGGATATATAATTCTTTGCTCTATCTGAAATATAAACTACATATTTCCCATGTGCTGTTATTTCATCTCCAAGTCTATATTCTTCCCTAATCGAGTTGTCCTTTACATACCAACAAGTTAGGTTAGATTCCTGTGATGTTATCCAAGCACTACCCCTTGTTTTACCAAATTCTTCTACTCCATATAGAGTTGCTTTTGGTGGGGTTTTATCAATTTCAAATGTGAAAAAGTAACTGTTGCCATATTCATCAAAAAGTCTTACAACATAAGTTCCTTCATCAGTAATCATTAAACCAAATTCGTAATCAAAATCTTCATTATTATTTGTGATAGAAATGCTTAAATTTTCTTTGTTAATTAAACGAATATCAAAATTGATATATCTTATTTCTTCTACTTTATATTGTTTACCTTGTGCGTCTGCTATTACAAAATCAATAGATTTATCTATGCTAAATTTAACTGTTGTTTGATTTCCTATTTCATCTGAAAGAGTGATTGTATAATCACCTTCATTGGACAAAACTTGTCCAGATTTATATTCTTTCGTTATGCCATTAATAGTATAACAAGCGGAATACTCCTCATCATCATTTGTCTCCCAGTTGGCATAAACATTGCTACCAGTTGTTCCATTTGGTTCAACATTATAAAGATTTAATTTTGGTTTAATTGTTTTGATTGTGAAATTATAAATATTATAGTTTTCGGTGTCTGACTTATCTATAAGTTGGATACTATAATTTATCAAACTATCATCTTCTGGCAAGAAAACAATGGTTGTTAAATTATTATCAGTTGTTCCATCTGGTGTGAATGTTATATTGTTTTTGCTTACAATAACAAAGTATTTATTGCTATCGTAAATAAACTTTACAACGTCTTTGGTTTTACCGTTATGAGTAACTCCAACAAGTATTCCAGTTGGCAAATCTTTTTCAAATTTGAACTCATAAGTGAGTATTCTTCCAAAGTTATCAGTGATTTCAACTGTGTAAATTCCACCTTTATTGAAAACATATTTTAATGTTGTAGGATTGATAAAAATCAAATCATTGTTGTCAATGTTTGGAAATTCATCATATCCAAGTTCAGAATTAAGACAAATTCCATTTCTATAAATTTTCAAATCTTGAATTGAGTTATAGCTTTCTCCTTTGTCAATTTTTATTTCGAGTTGTGTGTTCGCGTTGATTGTTTTAAATTTTGCTTCTGGGGCCTTGCCAAGCAAAGCAACCTTAAAAGTGAACGCGTTTCCTACTCTATCCGCAATATTGATTTGGAATATTCCAGAACCGAGTTCACTAAAATCTGGCATTTCATCAAGATAAGTAAATCTTTTAGTTGTGTTGTCTGGGCATTTGACTTCCATTACCCACCACTTATCATCTTCAATAACATTCAATATTTCAAAATCTTCATAGTAAAAGATTAGTTCACTATTTGCTGGAATATCTGCTTTTGAGATTGTTCGAGTAACTTCTTTGTCTTTGCCATAGATTTTTCCTTTTATATCAAGTAATGGTGCTTGAACATCAAGAAAAACATAATAAGGTGTTTCGTGTCCAACATAATCCACTTCTTTGATTTGATATAATCCATGAGATGTAACCTGTTTACTAAATGGAACACCATACGCAAATTGCTTCCAATTTACTGTATCATCTCCAAGAAATTCATAGTAAATTGCATAGGTTTCATTATCATCTTTATATTTAAAAGTAAAATCATTTACAATGTAACCTTTAATACCATTTATTTCAATGTAGTTCTCAATCACACTATCATCTATCTTATTTCCATAATCATTAGGATAAATGCTAGAGTTTAGCCTACAAGTTTGTGGCTCAGAAATAAATTTCTTCGCATACTTTGTTATTGCTTGTAGTAATGAATTTCTATCAAAGTAATAAACATAAAGGTTTTCATCATTCAATGACTTATACAACCAATAATCACCTAATTTGATTGTGTTACCACTTGCTACACGATTTGTTTCTGTAAAATCATCAAGATTATTTAAAGTAAAGTTTGTTACTTTATTTTGTTCTTCAAGCTTAGTAGCAAAACTTAAAGCGTCATCATATTGAGCAAATGAGTATGAGCCAAATCCTGTGTATCCACTTGGAATATTTGCCAAATACCATCTTGCGATTTTATAGTTTTTATTTGTTTCAAGTCTTTCTTTGTTATAGCTTGGTGCAGATTTATCAATAACAAATTTACTAACAGTTGTATTTCCTGCAAGGTCAGTAATTGTTATTGTGTATTGTCCTTCATTATTAAACCAAGTTCCACTTGTAAATGGTTTTGTTTCTCCGTTAAAAGTGTAAGTTGCTGTTTCTGGACTTTCAGTATTTTCATCATATCCAAAGTTCACTTGAACTTGGTCTTTGAAAACACCTTCAATAATAGTTTGACTTTTTGACCCATCGGCATTTGTATTGATTGTTCCTGCCCTACGATTATCCATAGCATTTGCATTGTGATATGTGTAAGACACATCTGGCAACTTATCATCAATAAAGCAATAGTATGTTGCGTATATATTTTCTCCGCCATTTTCAATATCTACTTTTGTTTTACCAATATTTGAGATAGTTATGTGATGACCATCTTTATATGGCGCAACAGAAGTTCCATATTGTGGTGTAGCTTGAACATCATCTATCTTTACATAGTTATTAAGATTTGTTGCGATTGCCACAAATTCATTTGGCGAATAATACGCAAGTTGACCTTTATAAATCCCAGTTCCAACTTTATAATTTGTTGTTAGTTTATTAGTCCAATCTCTGTTAGCAACTTCAAAATACATACTTATTGTTTGGTCAAAGTCGTATCCACCACCTGTTCCACCCCAAAAGGTGTTTTCCCAATAAGCATTTCCTTTAAATCCAATGCCAACAAAATTTACACCATCATATTTTATCTTGCCATCTTTTTCAATAATTGTTCCAATAGTCTTTGTTCCATTACTAGGTTGACCAACATCAGCTTCATCAGTTTTTATTGTCTTATTATCTTGGCAGAATTTATTTTGTAATTTGCCATTTTTGAATTTTCCCTGTCTTGTAGTCCAAAGAAAGCCACCGTTATCTGACGGCAATCCAGTTTCTACCGCATAAGTGTAACAAGGAAAATCAACTTTTTCCCAAGTATTTACACCGGGCAAACTACATTTCAAAATTCCATCATCATCATAAATAGGTCTTCCATCACTTCTTACAAGTCTAAAGAACCTTGCAAAAGACAAATAATGAAAACTATTTCCACCATAGCCACTATCTCTACAACTATTGTAGATTCCAAGAGTTTTGTAGGCTCTAAGTCCACCATCTGCATAAGGTGTATCTGCTGACAAATTAGCATTGCTGTAATCTGGTGGCGTGTAATCACTCCCACCGCCCATATCTGGAAATACCATAGGGCCAATAATCACACCCATCGTTGAATATCCACCGGGTCTTTGTATTTTAAAACTACCAGTTGCAAATAGAATGGCGGGAATAATACAAACCACACAAATCAGTGCTTTCCAAAAGTTTTTAATAGTTTTATTTTTCATATTTCCTCAACCTTTGAAGTTGTCTTGCCTTTGCAGATATTATTCGTGCTTCCTCATAATTATCTGCATTTTGACTTTTCGCAACTTCTTCTAATCTTGCAGTTAGTTCTATGAGTTTGATATATTTTCTTTCTTCTAGTGCGTCTTTTATTTCTAATTTCAAATCAAATAGTCCAAGACTTTCAAAGTCAAATTTTTCAACTTGAATATTCAAAGTGTGTATGAAAGGTTCAAGATTACTTTCCTTCTTCTTTGGATTTTTCTCATTCACCTTTTTGTTTCTATCAAGCATATTGTAGAAAACCTTTTCTTCATTAAAGTATTTTCCTTGTGAGAGTAACTGATTGGTTTTCTCTAACACAAAATGTCTTGTTTTAAAACTTGGAGTAAATTTGCTTTTTACTGGTGGAAATCCAAAAATATTAACTATTGCATTTCCAATATCTTTAGCACTATTTAATTGTTGCAATTCAGTAGGATAAATAAGTGGTCTTTCTTTAACACTTATTGAACTTCCTACTCCACTATTTGATGAAGAAAAACTAACATTCTTTTGAATAATTGAGTAGTTTCCACATTTCTTTGAAAACTCATCAATAGTTTTTAGGTCAGTTGTTCCGATAAATATTTGAATGTTGCAGTTGGATTTTATAATGTCGGCTGATTTGTCATCATAAACTTTGGAAAGTTGTGCGTATGATTGAACAACCAGTGCGAGCCAAATTCTTCTTGAACGACCGACCGTAATCATTTGTTCAAGCTTGTGAATTTGTGGCAAGTTACCAAACTCATCTAATAGCAAATATACACTTCTTGGAAGCGATAAATCCGGATAGGTATTGGCTTTTGCAACCAATGCCTTGTAGGTTTGTAGAATAACCATACCCGCAAGTGTGTGTCGCGTCTCCTTTTCGTCCGGGATTTGCAAAAATAATGCTGTAGGTTTTGTTGCAATTTCACCTAAATCAATTTCATTGGCACTTGTCAATGAACAAATACTCATATCACTAAACAATGACAATTTATCAAAGATTGTAGATAGATATGAACCACGAGTTTTATCACTGGCGTCTAAAACCTGTTTTGACAAACTTACACTTTTCGAGATTGGACTTCTTCCAGCAAAATACTCAATTAAATCCTCACAATCGTTTTGCGTGTTAGTTGCAATCTTCATGACATTATAGAAATTGAATTTTTCTTTCGTCATTCCAAGTTCTGGCTTTTCACTATCTTCCAACATTGCTAGTGTAATGGCCAATATAAAGTTTTTTGCACCACTTTCCCAAATAGGTTCATTTTTGCTTTTTACTGGGCAAAGGACCGAACATATATCATTCAAATCTTCATAGACTTCGTCAAAAATGGCTTGTTTTCTTACTTGAACAGCAGCATTTTTTTCATTCACATCATAATAGATTTTATCTTCAAACACATAGTAGCCTTCTTCTTCGTTTACAACCACTTTATCTTCCAATGAAAGCATTTCTTGATACATTTCATAAGGTTTTTCAAGTGGGTTCCAGCGAATACTACAATAAGGATTTCTTAAATCCAAAACCTTCACATCATATCCCCTTTTGATTAAACTTTTTGCGTGTAATGCGTAAAGCTCTCCCTTGGGGTCTGAAATCAACATTGACGGTTTTCCCTTTGTGTTTGCTAATATTTGAACTGTTGGATTGATAAACGTTGTTGTTTTACCACTACCAGTTGTTCCGATAATAAGTGTGTGTGCCGGTTTGGCAAAAGTGATTTTATAATCCTTCTTTCCTTCTTCGGCAATAATTGGTATTCCTTCAATGTCAAGGTTTGGCAAGTCATCATAACTTACTGTGTTAAAGTTGGTTTCTATTTCTTTTTGCGTTTCAAAATGAGCTTGTTCAAGTCCTGTATAGATTTCATTTTGATTTCCATCTTTTACTTGCATAAGTTTCTTTGGATTTTTACCTATTCCCTTATACCAGTTAAAGATATTGATAACCATAAAGACCGCAAAGAGTTCAAATCCATACAAAAAAGTATTCTTTGCAATCAGTAACTCTGGTGTGATTTTAAAATCAAACACAAAGCGATTTGTAACGAACATATTGAGTAAGTATCCACAACAATAACAAATCATTAGGCCTATCGTGCATAAAATAACTCTTTTTGTTATCTTCAATCCAAATATCCTTCTTCTTGCAAGCGTTTATAATTTGCTTGTTCAAGCCTTCTAAGATAATCTTGAAATGAATTAACAATTTCTCGATTGACCATATCATTTAACTGAAAACAGCGTTTTAAAAGAATTTGTCTTTTTCTTTTTTCAATCCTTTTTTGAACCAACCTGTTTTTTATATCTCTATCTTGTTTTTGTTGTTCGATTCGGATTTGTTTCGCTGTTTGAATTACAATATTACCAAGTCTTCGATACAAATCTTTTATACATTTATCTCTTAAAAGTTTGTCTGAATAATCAAGGTTTAATTGAGAATAAACTCTCTCAATTTCTTTATCTCTTTTGGATAACACCCTGTCAAACTTGGTATATTTTTCGTATAGGTCATTATCTGATTTGATTATTTCTCTAACAATTTGATTTATTTGTGGTTTATACTCTTTCATATTTTCGCTATCATAAGACAATCTTCCTTTTGTTGGAACAATGCCTATTAGGATTTTTATTTGCTTCATATAATCTCCATTTGATAGTTTTTCTTTTATTTGATGTGTCATAAGTTGTCTATTTTCAAAGACTTCTTTTGAGATATTCAAAAGTCTAATTTCCATTGATGTTTTAGTGCTGTTAATAGCTTTTAATTTGATATGCCCATCGGAAAATACCGGTTTTTCTTTTCCAATTTTTATTCTTTGTGGGGACTTTTCAAAGAACGAAAAATGAATATGTTTATTATCAGTATTTTCATGCAATCCAGCATACCAAACGATATTGTTAGGATTTAGATTAGCCTTTTGGAAAAACTTTGGCATTTCCAATTTCATCATAGCAATAGCTTTTTCAGTTGTATCACAATATGTGTTCCCAAATTCCTCAGTAAATGAGATAACTCCATGCCAAATAACACTTTCTGTATCCCTAAGCTGATTACGCAATTCTTTTAATTCGGATTTACTCATAAGACCTTTTTCATTAAAAACACCTTTGCTCTTTTCTTTGTTACCCGAATACATTACATAGTCAATTTTTTCTTTACTCCCTGTTTCAACATATTGCACATAATCGTGATTTTGATTGCTACTATAAAATTGTCTTTCTGTGGACTTCTCTTTCCCTTCCAAGATATCTTTTCTACTTTCTGGCAAAGCATAGCCAATGAAAAAATTTACATTTGGAACACTCATTTATTTTTCTTTGTTACAACTTTAAGCACATCTTCTAAAATACCTTCAAGCATTTTTTCAAATCTATTTGGCAGTTTTTCGTAAATCCCTTCTTCAACACTTTCTCTATCAATTGGTGCTTCTTCAGACAAACCAAGAAGCATATTGTAGTTATTTGTTAAAAGTTTTTGATTTACTGTAATGTTTGCCATACATTCTTTTGATGTTACTTCACATAATCTCATAAGCTCAGTCAACTTCTCAAATGTTTTATGAACTTCATCATAAAGTTCTTTTAGGTCTTTTGGATTTTTAATTCCAAGTCTATCTCTCTCAATAACTTCCATTCCCTTGATAATACAATCAACTAAAAATGGATTTCTTTTTGAATGATAGATGTTTCTTAACTGCTTTTCCAAATCCTTAATTTTGTTCACGAGTTCAACATCGTAAATTCTCACTGTGAATTGTTCTTGCATTTCTTCTCCTTAAAATCATGATTTCATTTTGTAGGTAAAATCGTCCCCAAAGCCAATTCAGTATTCACATTTTTCATAATTGTTTGCCTAAATACGAACTTGTCCTTTGCATTTTTCCCTACACTTATATAGGAAATCGTAATACAGTTAATGTGCTAAAACCCCCATTTTATAAGGGTTTTAGGCACTCCCCATTTTTAAAATTTTTTTAAAATTTATTTTTTGTAAACTTTTCTCTTTCTTTTCTATTTTGAAATTTTATGTCTGCATCTAAAAAGTCTTTAATGTATTTGCAACCTCTTTGTATACTTGTTTGAGCAGCACCTTTTGATATGCCTAATTCTCTTGCGACCCCACCAATTGACAAGTTTTTGAAAAATCTTAAATACATAGCATTTTTTACACTTTCAGACATTTTTGGCATTTGCTTTTTAATTTCTAATAGTAATTTTTTTCTAAATGCTTTGTATTCGTTACTTTTAAAATATCTTTCTTCTCTTATTTGTCTAGCAAACTCATTTTCTATTGAAGATGAACTTGATGGTTGAAATCCATTATCCATTATTTCATCTAACGAACGAAATCCTGCTTCAAATTCTTGTTGGTAATACTTATTTTGCTTTCTCTTTGAAAGGTTTTCAATTTCTTCTTTACTTAGTGGCTTAAAATATTCTTTATCTTCCTCTAAAATGTGAGCCACCTTTGCACTTACTTTTACTTCAACTTTTGCTTTTGCATTTATTCTATCTAAATATTCAATTTTCATTTTCTTACTCCTAAATTTTGTGGTCATTATATGTAAATCTTGTAATCAGGTTAGCAATCAATTCTTGGTCAACATCTTCACTCTTAGATTTCTGCAACAATGTAAGAGCTTTGTTGATGACTTGCAGTTCATCGTTTGTTAAAACCTTTCCTTGATGTACATAACTTTTATCCAAGCACACACCGCCACGATTTATGCCTCCACAAAAAGTATTGATGGGATAGCGATATGATAATGATTGAATATGTTTTGCTACTGTATTTTTATGGACTTCAACTTCATCTGCAATTTCTTGCAACGTATGAACCTTGCAATCAGATAAAATATTTAAAATATCAGCAGTTATACTTGATTTTTTTAAATCCATTCGCTATCTCACCTCCTTTCTTTTTGTTTTGACACCCATACTTTAACAAGGTCGCATCACACCCATTGTGTGACGCGGGATAAGTTTTTTAATTTTTTGAAAATTTTTTCTAACAAATAAAAAACCTTAATGCCGTTTGGGAAAAGGATTTCCATAGCATTAAGGTTCGTGGACCAAATTATATAATTATCTAACAAGAAAAAATAATATATAAATATTTATTATATATAAAACTAGGTGGTCTTTTAGGCACTTAGTTGTTTTCTTGTAAGACAATGTTTTTTTATTTGTAAAAAATAAAAATGGCCACCGTGCTACAAAAATTCTTATCTTTTTGAAGCACAATGGCCTACTAACTATTTATTAATTTTTAAAACCCATCAAGATATAAACTTCTGCTTTACATCTTTGACAAGTACAATGAAATGTTCTTTGTTTTTTACCAACAATTTTTGGTTCGCTCTTTGTGATAGAAAAAACACTATTTTCATCATCTGTTGATTGAACAAAACCAATACAACGACCACAATATGGGCATTTCATTTTTTGTTCCATCAAGTTTCGCCTCCTAAACTAAAAATTATGAATAACGTGTTTAACCACTCCTTGTATGATTAATTCTTTTGTAATAATGTCGTCATATTTAGGGTTTTCGGCATGAAGAATTGCATAACCATTTTTTCTATACAATCTTTTTACTGTTGCAGAGTCATTTATTAAAGCAACCACAATTTCTCCATCATCAGCATAGTTTGTAATTGTTGCAACTATCAAATCTCCATCATTTATTCCAGCACCTATCATACTGTCGCCTTTGGCATGCAAAAGCATTACCTTTTCATTACCAAATATTTGAGTTGGCAATGCAAATGTTCCCTCAATATTCTCTTCTGCTAGTATTGGTTTACCACAAGCAACTTGTCCTACTAATGGGGCTACAATAGTATTACCAGTTTCTAATCTTGTTGGGGTTACAATTCGACCTAAATCATTTCTTTCAATAAGACCACGAGTTTGTAAAATCTTCACATACTTTTGAGCAGTTGCTAAGCTTGGGAAACGGGCTGCATGAGCAATTTGCCTATAAGATGGAGACCTACCTTCTCTTACTTGAAAAGTCTTAATGAAATCAAGGACATGACTAACTTTGTTCTCATCAATAACCTTCATAAACCTTTCTCCTTTCATAAATGAACACATCTGTTCACTTATGTTTTTAGTATAGAACATTTGTTCTAATATAGCAAGAGAAAACAAAATAAAAAATCCCCATCAAACCTTGAACGGAACGATTAGTGATTTCAATTTATAGTTTATCAATTTCATCTAAATCTTTTATATCCATATATGGTGAAAATGATAATCTTATACTTTGACTTATTGTTTCTTCATCCAATCCTATATTTTTCAAAACTCGTGATGGTTTTGAAACAGAGCAAGCACTCCCTGTAGAAGCAGCAATCATTGGCGAAATTGCTTTTAAAAGTACCATATTATTATAAGGTTTAATCCTTATATTCAATATATCATGAGTTCTTTCACTAAAATCATTGTTTATAGAAAAATTATCTCCAAATTTATTTCTTAATTTCTCTATTAATATCTTTTCGATTTCTTTAACCTTTTGTTGATTTTCTAATAAATTAGTTTTTGCAATTTCACAAGCCTTACCAAAACCTACAATCAATTCATTTGATAAGGTTCCCGCCCTAAAGCCATCTTCTTGCTCACCACCATGTAATAATGGGGTTAAAGGTTGTTTTATACCCGCACTATCAACTTTCGAAACTAAACAGCCTATGCCTTTAGGTCCATATATTTTATGAGAAGTAAAAGTTAAGAACTTTACTCCACTATTTTTGTGAAAATCAATGTTTATCTTTCCAGCTGCTTGAGTTGCATCTAAATGCAATGGCACATTATGTTTTTCACAAATTCTAGAAATTTTATCAACATCTTGTATTGTACCTATCTCATTATTAACCATTATAATTGAAACAAGAATAGTATCATCATCAATTTCATTTTCTAATTGTCTTAAATCAAGCAATCCGGACCTGTCAACATTTATTTCAACAATAGTTGCACCTAAACCCTCCAAATATTTACAAGTATCATAAACAGAAGAATGTTCTATTGATGAAATGATTATTTTCTTTTTATGTTTTTTGCTTTGTAAAAAACTTCCCTTTATTACTAAATTATTTGCTTCGGTTGCACCACTTGTAAAAATAATTTCATCAGCATTTGCACCTACCAATTCTGCCACTTTTATTCTTGCTTCTTTCACATTTTCTTTTGCTTTTTCTGCAACATCATAAAATTTTGCTTCTGTATTACCATATGCATTTAGAGAATTTAACATCTCATCAACGACTTCCTTTTTTATGTGAGTCGTCGCAGCATTATCTAGATATAACATTTGTTCCTCCTATAAATTTAGCAATTTGGCGATTAATTTATTTTTATCATTTACATATCTGTATTCAGAAAAAAGTGCTGCTACTCCTCGTTCAATATGAAAGCTTGTTAAAGCTGGAAAGAATTCATCATCTGTTATTTTTCTATTCAAATGATTTTCCATTAATAATCTATAGTAGGGTTCATAATCACCAAATATAGTTAATCTCATGTAATCCGCTCCATCTTTGTATTTAAGGTCATATTTTTTTTCTGCCTCGCCATTTACTATTTGCGAATTAGCGCCATCTTTCAAAGATAAAGACATTCCTATTCTCATAACTGCAGCCTTTGAAGATAAATGCAACCAGCCTTGTAATAGGCTAAGTTTTTCTTCTGTGTCTTGATTTGTTTTTAATCTTAAATTCATAATTAATCTCCAAAATATTCATTTGTAATGCTTGTTGTTTTTGTAGTATCATTGTACTCCAACAAATACTTACGTGATAAATTTTTCTCAATAGCTTTTAAATTTCTACCTATAAATTCTGAGTCTGTAGACAATACTATAACTTGGTCGCTAATTGTTGACATTATATTCTTAATAAATTGTATTCTATTTTCAGTATCTAATCTAGCTAAAGGAGTATCAAAAACAAACATTTCTTTTCTCTTTGAAATTTTAAACATAGCCCAAATTATAGAACTAACCAATATCTGCATTTCACCTGCTGATAATACCTGTGGGGACATTTCAATGTCATTTCCACTATATAATTTAAATGAAAAATCTTTTTCAAATTTCATTTTCTTAACATAATTGGATTTCCTAATAGTCTTATTAAATATTTCACATGCCATATCTGCAACTTTATTTAATTTTTCAACTATTAATTTATTCTTAAATGCTTCGCATAATCTTAATGAGTTCGTACACTGAACATAACTACTATTAGTTAGTTTATCTTTTCTAACATTATCCGCAATTGCATCATATTTTTTAATTAAATTGTCTCTCTCTTGATATTTTTCTTTCAACTTCGATGAAACAGCATTATATTCTTCTTTTTTATTGTTCAATTTAGACTGTAAAGTTTCAATATCGTTCGACAAGCTCATAAGTTTATTCATTGATGAATTTTTATCTAATTGACTTCTTAAGTCTAACAAATTCTCTGACAAACTTTTATCATTCAAAATTTCTATCGCATGTTCTTTATAATCTTTAATATGCTTTATTACTGAATCCAAGGCATCTATTTCATCGTTCTCTAATCCAAAAATTTCACATTTTGTTTTTGATTTTAATTTTGTAATATATTCGGATAAATCTTCATTTAAATACTCTTGAATAACTTCTAGTTGTTTTGCATATCTAAGTGGTAACTCTTTTTTTGCTTTTCTTGAAACTTCCTTTAGCTCATTTAATAACATTGCCAAATGTAAATATTCTTCACTAAAGAATTTCAAAAAGCCATTATTTTCTTCTTTTCTTTTTTCTATTTCATTTACAAGATTTGAAACCTTAACTATATCTTCTTTTGTTAATCCACCTAATGTTTCAAATTCTTTCTTTTTAGAAGAAATTTCAATATTTAGATTGTCAATATCTTTTGCTAAATTGTTAAGAAAAGTTTCGTTTGTTTTAATATCTGATTTGACAAAATTTAAAGAATTTAATGTATTTGCAATATCATATTCTATAGTTTTATTATTGGATTTGTAGCTTCTTATCATATATGCTGTCAAGTCTTGTGATAATTGTTCCAACAAATCAATATTAAATATGCTATTGAACATTTCCCTAACATATTGTTCCAACTCACCTTGTTCTATAATTGAACTGATTTTTTCACCATCATATATAAACGAATTAATCAATGCAGGTGATGTTAATGATTTTAACTTATTTTCTAATTCAAGAGCCTCATAATCATTAAGCTCTTTATCTCCTAATTTAACTTTAACTATCTCTTTTAGTTCATTATTTTTAGTGACCCACTCTCTATGAATAGTATATTTTAGTATCTTAAAGTTTTCTATATAGGAAAACGCAATCTCAATATAAAATTGAGAGTCTTCTTTTGCTTGATTATTTAGCATATTTTTAATTTCTTTAAAATACGTTGCATTAGCAGTTTTATAGCCATATGAAAAACAACCAAAGAGTCCGATTTTAATAGACTTTAATAATGTAGTCTTTCCAGTACCATTTTTCCCACCTATTAACGTAATATTTAAATTTGGATTTGTAGCTTGCAAATCAAAAATATTATTATCTCTATATGGCCCTATATTATTGAGCTTAATAGTATTTATCTTCATTTGTTTCCCCTTTCTCCCTAAGAGCTAAATATTCCTGACTAAGTTTATTTTTAATCGCTCTTTGTGCTTCAACTCTACTGCTATATCCTGCGAAATCCTTCTCTATGTTAAGTAATTCCATAAATAATTTTGCATCGAAATCTTTTTCTACACATATGTCATTTAAAATTTTCAAATCATCATTAGAAAAAACAGTAATATCATCTGATGAAATTGAAAAATCATCATTATAGAATTTCTTATAAATTTTTTCAACCGAGTTTTCTAAATCTCCAGATTCCTTCCAAAGTTTTTGAATTTCTACAAGTTCTTCTTGCTTTATAAGTTGATGTGGATGTTCCAAATTAGCTTGTGTCATTAATAATTTTGTCAACATTTCTTTTCGGGTTTCAAGTGTGAAAGGTCCCAAACCCAACTGATAAAATTCTTCATCCACTTTTTTTATAATTATTTTAGGATTCTCTCCTAATGTTAAATCTATGTTATTTTTTACAATATAATCTCTAGCTTCCTCTTCGCTTTTATCGCCTACAAAAACATTCCACTTCGTTCCAAAACTATCAACCCATTCACCATTTAGATTTTTAATTATGTTCTTGCTTCTGTTCCCTTTTGCTGATATTACTAAATCGCCATTCTCTAACTTGTTAATCTTACAAAAATAAATTGACCCATTAGCTCTTCTTTTCATTCGTTTGTCTTCATCATCTCTAATTGAATAGAGCCAATTTCTATAATCCAACAAAGGTTTTAACCATGTAATACCGCTTCTAATAAAACCTGTTAATGACTTATCTTCACTTACGACAGTGCAAACCCAACAACCAAAACGACTATTTCCGCATGTAGTTTTCTTTTTATCTTCTTCCGACATCATTATTGGACATTCTTCACCTGACAAACTATCACTATATAATTTAAATAGTTCTTCATTATCTCCACCCCAAGGAGATTTGTTACTCAAAAGATAATTCCATACATCATCTTTTGTGAATTGTCTTATGGGAGCAAAAACATAGGAATTAGCCTGTGTTGTATGTCTCATGAAGTCTTTTCCTTCAATGGTATGATTTTCGAGAACTCTATCCCTTGAATTACTTTCACCTTCCCTTACACCTAAAATCATTACAGCTTCGCCATATTCACCAATAACGCTTTCTGTAAATTTATTAGCTGGTTCTATTTTCATTCTGTCTGTACACCATCTAAAAGTCTGATTAGGGCATGGATAGCCTCTACCAATTAAATTTGCCCAAAAGCCTCTGTCGTAATCTGGTCTGACTATTGAAGCTTCAACAGGTAAATTATTTTTTTTAGCTAAACTGTTGATCCCATTAATAGTTCTTTCTATTGTATTAATTATCATTGGAGTTTCTACCATTGTATCGGAAGAAATTATATAAACCTTCTTACTTAATTTACTTTTTTCTTTCTTTAACTCTAATAAAGTATCAATGATAATTTGTGTAGCACAAGTAGAATCTTTTCCACCACTATATCCTATTATCCAAGGAATATTATCTTGCAAATATATCCTTTTTATCTTATTTTTTGTCGTTTCAACAAGTTTAGAAATATCTAAATCATTTAATATACTCATATGTTTCCCTTTTTATTTATTACCTTTTGATTTAACTAGTAGACTTTCTTTCTCTTTTTCTTCTTTACTTAATTCAATACCTATCAGTTGTTTTATCTTAGAACATGTTAATCTTACAGCTTCATCATTATTTTGAACTTTACCATTTGACTTAATAACTCTGTTTTGCCAATCAGAATTTCCCCTAAGCCAATCTATTCTTGATAATTTTTGAAGATATTCTTCCATATTCACGTCTTTATTTTCATAGAACCAAGCCCCCAACCTACCAAGAGCAAGCATAGTGATTGCTAGTGTAATGATATAGTTTTCTCTTAAATCCTTTTTTGTAAGTTCCCTGTTTAATACTTCTTGCCATTCAATAATATATTTACAGATTAAACTCCAGTAGTTTAACAAAAAATTTTCATCACTTTCACTACACGTCCCTTTTATAATTTTCTGATTAGCTTTGTAAATGTTATTTAATGTAAACAAATTCGAAGAATTCTTGCCAAGATTGTCTTTTTCTTTATCTGTAAACTTCTTAAAAAATGGTATTTTGTTAATAATCTTCTTTGTTGCTACAGCTAAAGTATCTCGAGAGTCATATAATGTAGCCATTGAATTTGAAGCTTTCACAGCATGCTTATTTAAATCAGTAAACATTTGTTGACTTCTAATTAATCCCTCATCCTTAAAAAAAACAATTGATATAGTTTCATCCCCTAATGTACCATCTTCAAGTAAAGCTCTTTCAATTGCTGCTTTTCTATGTTGACCATCATTTATAAGGAATGTCGCATTCATATCTACTTCTAACACGCCTACATTACTAAATTCATTAGATTGAATAAATTTAAAATCTCCGTCTATGGACGCTGATAATGCAGAAAAAACGTATGAATTTCTATTATCAAGAATATAATTTGCTATTTCAGGTATTCTGAGTTCATTTAACTTTCTTTGTGCTCTAAATTCTGGTAAAACATTATTATCAGTTACATCGCTAAATAATTTGTTTAAAAATTTCATTGGTACCATTGAAATATAATATTCTGTATTTGCTTGTATTCCGCGAACAGCTGGAAATTTATATGTCTGTCTCTTATACACATCTGACGCTGCCGACGATAAGGCTCGT
>URAC01000002.1 GCA_900545735.1 uncultured Bacillota bacterium
TCTACACGAGCCTTATCGTCGGCAGCGTCAGATGTGTATAAGAGACAGTTATTAAGGAGGAAACTATGAAAAAATTTGCCAAAATATGTACCTTTTTAATTTTAATTTTATGCGGAGTTGTTTTTGCTGCTTGCGGAAACACATCATCAACCCCAATATTATCTTCAAGCGAAAATAATGTTGAGTTAATAATAGGTACAGACGAAAGTAAATCTTTTGATGTTACTTTGTCTAATTATGGCAATGGCAGTGATAGTGTAAGAGTGGAGTCTTATGAGAATAATAAGATTATTGAATTATCAACTCAAAAAATAGGAGATGGAAAAACAAGGGTTACTTTAAAACCTCTTTATCCTGGAAATGCAACTATCAAAGTTTCTTCTATAACCCATAACGCAAAACCTATTGAAATATCAGTTAAGGTCATTTTGCCAGTTGGCGATATTGAATTTAATAAAGATTTAGAAAACTCAATCTATGTGATCAAAGGCGAAAGTGTAGATTTTGAAAATTTAGATTTAATTAATTATCTTCCTATTTCAACGGGAGATCCAAATTTAGATGGAGTCAAAACAAATCAAATTGGCGTTACATACACTCTTGAAAATGTTTTGACAACAGATGGTGTTCAACTTGAAAACGGCAAACTTGTTGTTTCAAGTGATTGTGCGTTAAGCGAAGTTGAAGTTAGGGCAACATCAATTTACAATGCTGAAATTTCAAAAACATTTAAAGTTAAAATTTTAAATCCAATTTCCAGCATAGTTTATATTGATGGAAATAAAGTTTTTGAAAATGGAAATTTAGTTGATGGCAGCGGAAATAGTTATGCTTTTGAACTCTATCCTAGAGAAAGCGATATAACAGTAAGTCAAAAAGATGTGCTTTTGTTTGTCAAAGCAGGTTCAGAAGCGGAAGTTATAAAAGTTGAAAAAATCTTTGATGAGAGCAAATATTCAGTTGAATTAAAATCTTTAACCTATGAAGATGGCGTGTTTAAATACACCTACACAATTTCAGCGCTTAATGCTGGATATTTGGAAAATATCTCATTTAAAATTTCATACAAAGATTACACTTATGGCGAAAATGAAAAGGATTATTATGTTGAAAGCGGAAATTTAAGCGTTGCAACATACAATTTGCCAAATTCAGTTTTAGTTAATGGAAATTCAAGCACAGAAAGTGGGCTTGATATTCTTGTTTTTGAAAACATAGCAACAATTTCAAAAGGAACCTTGCTTGAATTTACACTTTCTCCATCAAATTTGGCTCCAGAATATGAAACAATTAGATTGTGGGCAGCAAGTTATGCTAATTGCCCAATAAGTTTTTATAAACTCAATTCAACAAGAACAAGCTATGAACTTGTCTATGGCTATCCAAGAGATGCAAAAGATGGAAGTCAATTTGTTTGCACAGGAATTGACCAAAACGGCAACGCATATTTTGATATGCCTATTGGAACAAAATTATATGTTGTAAAAAATCAAATGTTTGACAAGGTTGATAACACAAACGCAACACTTTTTGCGTCATCTTTGAATTTTTATAATCTTGGCCTTGAAAGAAGCAAAATTCAACTTAATGTTAAAGTTAACCCAGGGGCAAGTTCAGTTGATAGAGCTGAATATGATGGAACAAACTTCACAATCATCAATTCTAATATAATTGTTACAGAATTTATCGATAGCGTTGAATTATATCTCGCTATTGCTCCACAAAACTTTGATATCGGCACTTCTTCTATTGTTAAACTTAAAAATTCCAACATTGCTGATGTTTCCGAGTTAAAAGTTATAAGCAAAGATGACAACTATGTTTATGTTAAATTCACCTTAACTCCAAAGAAGTTGGGTGCTACAAAATTGACTGTTTATCTCTGCGATGGCTTTGAAAAGGAATTTGAATTAAAAGTTATCTCAACTCTTGATAATATTGACATTACTGTAAGCGATGAAACAGAAAGCATTGTTGATTATAAGGAAACTTTGACTGGAAAAATCAACGAAATTGACGAAAATAGCGTTACAGTTCAAAAATTGGCGTTCAAGAGCGGCACAAGCATTCAACTTGCAAAAACTGCTTATCCAATTTCAGCGGAATATATCGTTGAATATTCTTTCTATGATTTAGCAACTATAAAAACGATTTCAGAATTATCCATCAAAGAAATTTTTGAAGATGCAAGTTTTAACACTACTTCAAACATTTTAAATGTCGATACTTTATCAAACTATTCAATTATTCAGGCGAAAACATCACAAAGTGAAGGAAAAACGCTTATCAAAGTTGATGTTAAAGGAAGATTGGCAACTGGTGAGGGCTATGAAGAAGAGGCTTCACATACTTTCTATTTCTTAATTGAAATCTATAAAGGCGTTGAAAATTTTGATATTTCTTCAAATGTTCACGAAATTTATTCCTATGACACTTTAGGCGATAGAAACGCTGATAAATCTTTTGCAGAATTTACTGTTACATTGCTTTCAAAGTTTGGAACTCCAACATATTTAAATTCTCTCGAACTTTATTATGGTGTTGGTGCGGAATCTCCTATTGAATTTAATGAAGCAGGAAGAGCGGTTGTTAAATATAACGATAAAGATGTTTTAGTTTTGACAAGGTCTTTAAGTGGCAATGTTTGGACATATCGCGTTCAAGCATTGACAGCAGACATACAAAATTATGTTTTTGTGCTTAAACTTGTTGAAGTTGATGAAAGCAAAATTTTTGGCGGCGTAGTTCGCGTTATTGTAAAAGAAGCTGTTGAAATAACAGATATTGAAATTGTAAATGTCGACTTAGAAAATGGCATATATTTGGAAAATAATACTTTAAATGAAGAGGAAGAAGGCCCAACTTTTGAAATAAAATATAATATTTACACAAAAGATGGCTCAGAGCCTTTAAATTCTGGGTTGGAATTTGAATTATCAAGCAATTTGTCAATGCTTGGTGTAAAAATCGACGCACAAGGGAAAATAACAGTTCCAGCAGGCGTTGGCGGAAACGGCAGAATTTTAATCTATCCATCAAGCAACTATTTTGCGTCTTCAAATGGAATGAAAGATGGCGAAAAACCTTTCATTGAAATTCCTATATCAATCGCAAATGGTGAAAGCGAAGAAACGGCAATTAGAATTGATAGTCAAGAAAAAATAAAATATTTAAAACAAAATCCAACAAAACACTATCTTTTAGTTGGAGATTTTAGCATTTCTGAAACTATTAGCGAATTTTCAGGCGGACTTTATGGCTTACAAAGTGGAAAAACTTCAACACTTACATTAACAAGCACAATGTTTGAAAAATTAACAGGAATTGTTAAAAATATCAACATAATTGGCGAAATTAACGCTCAAAATGCAAATTTAGGCGCAATTTGCTATGAAAATTATGGAAAAATTGAAAATGTTAACGCAAGCGGCTTAAAAATTTCAAACACAGAAGCTGGCTCACATACTGGTGCGTTGGTTGGTGTAAACTATGGCGAAATTTTAGGCGGCGAAATTGTTGCAACAGTTAAGGGCGTTAATGTTGGCGGCGTTGCAGGGCTTAATGGCACAAAAACTGAAAATGAGATAACTTTCACAGGAAAAATAGAAAATGTAACTTTTGCCGGAAATATCACTGCAAGCGGAAATGCTGGCGGAATTGTTGCAGAAAACAACGGCGAAATTTCAAAATGTAAAGTTGAAAAATGGAGCAATAATCAAAGTGCATTTATAGCAGCAACATCTGATGCAAACGGCTTTATCGGCGCAATCGCAGGTGTTTCAAGCGGAAAAATCAGCCAAACTTATGCTTATTCTTACAATGACACAATGTATGATATAACTGCAACAGCAAATGTTGTTATCGGTGGTCTTGTTGGTCAAGTTTCTGGTGGCACAATTACAGAATGTATGACCAATTTCTCGCTTGAAGGCACTCAAATTGGTGCGCTTGTTGGAGAAATTACTAGTGGAAGCGTTAATAATTCATACACTTTAAGCAAAATTTCAAGAAGCAGTGCAAGTGCTTTGGCAACTGATGGAGCAGATAAAATTTCCTACTCCTATTCTCGCGCATACTATGTAGATGGTGAAACAACTACATATTTATCACAAGCAGGTGGAACAAATGTGTATTGTGCTGGAGATTATACAAGTTTAGATAGCTTTAATTTGGCTTTACAAAACAACTTATCTAACACCAGTCTTTGGGAAACTGATTTATCAACAAATAACAGAATCAATCAAGGGGCGGCATATTTAGTTAATGCAAACCCACCAAAAGCAGTTTCATCAATAGAAATCAATATTAATGAAGCGGGCAAAACAAAATATTTATATACTCAAGAAGATGGCAAAACGAATATCGTTTTATACTATTATCAATTACTTGAAGAATTGACTGACGGCGTTGCAAAAGCCGAATTAGCAAGATTAAATTCAATTTCTTTGGAAAATTTGTTTGGAGAAAACAATAATTTGTTATTCAATGTGATTTCTTCGACATCAATATCTTTTGTTGGTAACAACATTAAGATTTTAGGCGTTGGCAAAACCGAAGTTAAAGTTACATCAAAATATGCAACCACAACTTGCCAAGAAGAAACTATAACATTCTATGTAATTTATCCAATTCAAGATTTCAACTTGTATCGTGGCTCTTCAGCGTTAAATCCTTCAACAATAGTTAAAGATGGCGATGTTGACCAAGTTGGAATGTCTAAAACTGAAACTTATTCTTCAAAAGTTAAGTCAACAGTGCTTTTGAATGGTCAAAATTATTCAATTTTTACAAATTTATTTGCTATTGGCTTTGAAATAAGAGCAAATAATAGTGCACCAAGTGTTTTAGGCGGAATTTCTTCAATTTATGATAAGAGTAATAATGAAGGAACTTTTGATGATAATTTCACTTTTGTATCTGAAGGAACATACACAATTACGCCAAAAAATTATAATTTTGCAACCGATGAAGATGAAAAATTCTCTATTAATTCAATATTAGTTTTACAAAATAACGGAATTGGCACATATTTAGGAAATATCTCCGAATTTGCTGATTTTGATGTAATAAATAAGTTAATTTCACAAAATTTCAAGAAAAATTATGAAATAAAAGTTGTTAGAGGCGCTAGTCGAATCCAAACAACTTTAACAGATAGCGAACTTTCACCATCAAATGTATTAAATTTTGATGTTGTTGCTATTTCAGATAAAAAACAAGAAAGCCTTATTATTGACATTTATGAAGGCGATGAAATAGTCGGCTCTTCAAAAGCAGCAGTAGAAAACGCAATTTTTGATGTAAATGTAAGCCGCGTTAATTCAGTTGAAAATAACCATTATTTCAATGTATTTATCTCTGTTAAATCAGATGTTAGAAAGACAATTTCAACGACAAGACAATTTGCAATAAAAATTTATGACGAAGATAAGAAAGTTGTTTCCGTTTTAAATTTGACATTAATTCCACAAGAAGTTGTAAGCATTTCAAATTCTCATTATGCAGCAAATAACGAAGTTGAAAGCGGATTTTCAATTAACACAACTCCAACATCAGTTTTAAGACCTGGCAAAAACGGACTTCTTGCAATAAACTTATATCCAGAATATGCTGCTTACAGCAAAATCGAAATTGAAAGTGCAATAATCAATGACAATTATTATGTTTTGTTTGAACAAATGGTCGCAAAAGAACAAAACAACTATCAAAATGCTAGCGGAATTATTGGATATTCTTCAGAGCGCGACACAAACAAACTTACAATCTATTATTCAGACCAACTTGCAAATGACGGTGGAATGGTCTATGTAAGAACAAAGATTATTGAAAGCGTTCCAGATGGAGTGTATTTCCCAATTACAATCAAAGTTTATCCAGCAGACGAAACAAAAGAGATTAAAACATCAACTTTTGTTCTTGCTTCTGAAACAATCAACAAAGCACAAATTACAGTTGACGGCAAGAAAGATGCTGTTGTTTCTCGTGGAAATTCAACAGAATTTGAAATTTCAGTAAATGAAGACCAAGAATTAACAGATATTAGAGTTTTAAATCACGATAAAAATAGTGAGGATAATTGCGATTATATCAATTTGATTTACAACCGCACAGAATATGAAATTTCAAACGGCAAGAAAATTTATAAAGGCATAATAAATGTTGGCTTAAATGCTGAACTCAATGGCGATGGCGTTGTAAAAATTCAAACCATAATGAGGAAAACAATCAATGGAAAACTTGAAGAAGAATATGATTCAATAACTTTAAGCATTGTTGATTTCACAATAGATGGAATGTATATAGAGGGCAATCAAGAAGATGACAATGTTTTTGTTGCACCAATCCAATTAAGGCAAGATATAACTTTTGGCTTTAAGTTATCAAAAACTCCAACATATAACAGTTCTAACTTATTAGAGAAAGCAGCAGTTGAGAGAATTGAAAGCAACAAGGCAATGTTTCTTAAAAATATTGCTTTAAATGTTGAATATAGTCAATACTTATACGCAATCAACAAAGATTTAGTTACATTTAAAACTGACGATGTAAATAATGGCTATTCAAAAGACATTTCAAACACTGAAAACAAAGCAAATATCGCATACAGTTTGTATTATAAGAATACAAATTCTAAATATTTTGATGAAAATGGCGTTAAAAATTCAAATAATTACTTTGATATTATTATTGATAAAGATGAAAGCGATAAACCTTTATCATCAAGGACTTTTGCAATCAATGGTCTAAGAACGGGAACAATTCCTATGCAAATTAAAATTGCATATGCTCTTCCAAGCGACCATAATGTAACGAATTATTTCACTTATGATTTTGCAATCAAAGTTCAAACTTATGAAGATGAAGACACACCAATAGCAATCACAAACGAAGAAGAATTTATTAGATATATGAATGCAACCACAACAGAAAGTGGCGAGCCTGCAAACTATATCTTAATGAATGATTTATACTTGACTGATTTTACTCCAATAGCAAATACTGAAATGATTGCTTCGTTAGACGGCAATAATAAGATAATTACAATAAGAAACTTCAATATTTCATCAATGTTGAATAACAATGCAAATCAAACATTGAATTTGGCATTGTTCCAAACAGTTGGAGAAGACACAACACTTAAAAATTTGACAATCAATTTATATGAACTTGAAGACATCATAATTGATGAAGAAAAAGTTTCAAATGTCAATGCAGCGGGCTTGTTTATAGACAACTATGGAATTATTTATAACTGCGAAGTTACAGCATTGAACCTTTGGAAAGCTTACAACAGTGAAGTGCTTGCAAGCAAGGGCATTTCAACTATTGAACAAGAAGATTTGAATAAATCTTACAAACCAGCAACTTATTCTGATGGATATGGAATAAGAGTATATTTCAGTGCTGAAAATATCGGAAAATTGAAAAAAGATAGCACTGTTGTTCAAATTGCTGGATTAGGAATCAAAAACTTTGCTGCAGGAAGAATTACAAACAGCCGTGTCGGAAACACAACATTTACAAAAGTATTTATGACAAGCGTTGCAAATAATCAATCACAAGATTATGTTATAACGGCGGAACATTTAACATTATTAGGTCAAGCGGATATCGCAGGCGTTGTTTTAAGCAACGAAGGCGTTATTGCATCATCCTTCTTCTCAAATGGATATATTACCAATTTGTCAGTTTCTGGAACAGCATCTAAAACTGCAGGATTTGCAATATATAACGCTTATGGCGGAATTATCACAGGAAGTTATGTAAAATCTTTCAAAAAAGCATCAGAATTGAACGGAAAATTCTATACTGATGGCGGAATTTATTCAGAAGGAATATCTGCCGGATTTGTTTATGAAAATAGTTCTGAAATAACAGATTGTTATGCAAATCTTCTCTTAGGCGGCAGTTTGTCAGGAAGGTTGGTTTCTGGCTTTGTATATTCAAATACAAATTCTGGAAATATTGAAAGATGTTATTCAGCAGCAACAATTACAGGAAAATTGACAACTAGAATGCCTTTCTCTGGCAATAATGCCAAAGGCGATAGTATGCAACTTGGAAAATTGACAAATTGCTATTATTTTGTAACAAATTATGACTCTGAAACGCTTCTTGAAGAAAAATATTCTACTGGCGCTTATGCAATATTGGCATCTTTGGTGGATAGAGATTTGTTATACGGATTTGCTTACACAAGCGATTCAAAATCGTTAGAAGGTTCTTCTATTGACGGCGTTTGGAGATATACAAATGGTGAAATTAACCTTTCATCAGCAAACAGCGTTGCAATTTCAGTTAGATATTTGATAGAGAACTATAACGGAGTTGAAGGCTCAAGAAGATTCCCATATGTTAATGAATATAAGTATGGTTCTAAAAATAATCCAATTATAATTAGAACGGCAGATGAATTTAATAGGGCGTTTGGTCAAGAAACAAACTTAAAGGAAAACGCTTATTATGCCATAAGTCAATTCTACAACAAGAATGACGGCACAGTTTTTGGAAATTATAGGCTTGTTTCACATATTGATTTCAACAATGTTGTAAATATTGCTTCAACAAAAATTGCTTCTTCATTGATGGCATTAACTGGAAAATCTAACATCGGTGGATTGTTTGACGGCAACGGCTTAACAATTTCTAATATCGAAATTGCTTTAAGTGAACAAGAAAATGTTGGATTGTTTGGTCAAGTTATCAACGGAGCAGTATTTAAAAACGCAAATTTAACAGTAAAACAAGTAAATGCTGGTAATGGTGTTAATGTTGGCGGTGTTGCAGGTCTTGTATCTTCTTCATCACTTATCAATATCAGCCTTGAAGCAACAAACTTAAAAGGCGAAAATCGTTCTGAAATCAACGGAAAGAATGTTGTTGGCGGAATTGCAGGTCTTGTTCAAGGTGATTGCAAATTGTCCAATTTATCATCTTCAATTTCCGTTATCTCAAACTATCGTGGGGAAAATGAGTATAAACGCGGACAAATAGATTGTTCAAATTTAAGTTATGCAGGCGGAATTGCAGGAATTATAGACATCTATAAAACAGCAGGCGAAAGTTCGGTTTCAGTTGATTACGCTCAAGTCAACAAATTGAATGTTTCAGGAGAATCAATAATCATAGAAGCATATTATGTTGGCGGCGTAATAGGTTATTTAGGCAAAAGCACAAAAGCATCTGACTTGCGCTTTGAAATTTCTGGAGATTCAAATTTTGAACAACATATCAGTTCAACAGGCAATACTGCTGGCGGAATTGTTGGCGTTAATTTTGGTGATTTGTCAGAAATTAGAATTGAGCACGAAGACGATGTTCAAAAACAAATTGAAGATTCAGTTGCAGGATATTACAAGAACAACTCGGTTAAATATGGACACACAAATCTATTCTATGATGTTGAAACAACAAACGATGTAAATATTGAATATGTTGGCGGACTTGTTGGTCAAATGCTTGCAGGAAATTTAATCAACAGTTATTCAAAAGTTGATGTTTCTTTGCCAACAGCAGACTATGCCGGCGGATTAATTGGCTACAATACATCAAATGGCATTTTTGACCAAGTATATGCACTTGGTGATGTTGACGGAAAAATTGCCGGCGGATTGATTGGTAAAAATGAAGGAACTACAAAACTTTCTCACGCAGTTGCAATCAATGTCTATTCAAAACAAAATAGCAATTTATTAGAAGCGTTAAATGATGCATTAAACAATGAACTAACTGAAATAACGCTTGACAAAATTGGTTGTATTGCAGGTGAAGGCGTAAACAATTTAAAAATCGGTGAAGAAGTTTATGCTAATAAGTCGTTTACATTAAATAATGTTAAATTGATTTTATCAGGAAGCGACACAACAAAAGTTGAAAAATTAATCATCAGCTTAGATGAATATAATGGTGTTGCTCAACACGGCACTCTTCTTAACAGAATGTTCCTTGCAGCTGCTAATGCTTGGGACGTAAGTATGTGGGCTAAAGATGATGATGATATGCTTCCATATCTAATTTTTGGTATCGTTTCTAAAGTTCTATACATTGAAAAGCCAAAAGATTTTGAAAGATTATGGAAATATTCAGGGGAAGGCTATGTTGTAATAATCGGCGATGATCCTGCAACATCATTTAATCCTTATGAATATAAATCTGGAGATGCTTCAACTTATGGCGAATTTACTGCGGCAGAATTAACAGGATTGTCAGTTAAAGGCAATAATTTGTACTTTAATTTGTCATCTATCCAAGAAACTTTTGTTCCAACAGATTTTAAAGGAACAATTTATGGCGAATATACTGGCAAAAACTATTATATCGGCGGATTAACTGAAAAATCGTTATTCAAATCAATTTCAGGCGCAGTTGTAAGAAATATTGCTTTCGGTTATGAAAGTGAAAATTCATATATACACAAATCTGCACTTATGGCAGAATATATTGAAAATAACGCTTTGGTTACTAATATAAGCGTCAAAAATGTAACGTTGAATATTGATGTTACTGCAAATGGAAATTATGGGGCATTAGTAAACAGCGTTTCAGGCGTAAGTGAAATAAGTGCATTTACTATTGATAATGTAGAATTTAAACTTAATAATAAAGTCGAAAGTTCTTTAATCAATGTTGGTGTTTTTGCAGGTCAACTTGAAAATTGTGATAAATTATCTGCAATCACAATCAAAAACTCTCAAATCGCAGTTGAAGGTGCAGCATATACATCTGCTTCAGTTGGCTTAATTGCAGGAAATATCACAGGAAGCAATTCAACAATTAAAAATGATGTTGCTACTGATTCTAATGCAATAGCAATCAATGTAACATCTGTAAGTGGTGGTGAACTATATGTTGGCGGACATATCGGCAAAGCTGAAAACACCATTGTTGTTGAAGGCAGCACTACAAGTTATGATGCGATAAAAGGCTTGACTATTGACTTTACTTCAGTAAACGAAGGAAAAGTTTATGCAGGCTTGATGTTTGGAGGCACTCAAGAGTTAGCAGTTGAAAGCGGTGCAAAAATAATAGGCCAAATCAAAAATGGCAATAATGCAGTAACTGCATACATTGGCGGATTGGCCGGTCAAGCAAAAGGCACAATTAATGGCGTATCAGTTGACGGAAAAGACGGCAACTTAATCAATGTTAATGTTGAATCAACAACAGATTTCTATTCATCTATCGGTGGCCTTGTTGGCTATGTTTCTGGCGGCGCTTTAACAATCACTGGAACAAATAATGTCAACGGCAATATATCTATAAAAAATGACAGCGAATTTGCAGTTGCAGTTGGCGGCCTTGTTGGCTCAATAGGCGCAGATTTAGAAATCAATAATTCTTCAAATATAGTCGTTGGCTCTTCTAATTCAGAAGGAAATAATACAATAAAAGTTGAATCAGAAATAATTTCTCTTGGCGGCATTGTTGGATTAATTAATCAAAATTCTGCAACTATCTCTGGAACAATTCACGTTTGGTCAATAATTGAAGCTCACGGCAAAGATATGTGCGTTGGCGGTATTGTTGGAAAAGTAGATAATTTAAACAACTCCAACAATAAAATTGTTACTATTGAAAGCGATAACGCTACAAACTTAACATTTAATGGAGATATTAAAGCGTTTGCAACCCAAACAGGCGCAACATTAAATATTGGCGGCATTGTTGGAAGCATAACTGGTGTAAATTCAAACAATAAAAACAACTTAAGTAAAATTAACAAAGTTGGCTTTAAAAATGGCTCAATTTATGTTGACAAAAGCGAATCAACATCAGATATTGAAACAATGAATGTCGGTGGTTTGGTTGGCTTTATGAACCACACGCTTTTGGAAGGAGGACTTGTTTCTGGAAATATTGAGATTAATAAAATTTCAATAACAACAGCAAATATCGGAGGAGTTGTTGGACAAATCACTGGCGGAACTTCAAGTGTAAAAGTTTGCGTAAATGGCACAAAATCTTGGGGAAATATCAAACTTGCAGATGATATGACCATTGCAAGTTTATATGTCGGCGGTGTTGTGGGAATTGCTCCAACAGGCACATATTGGCAATTTGGCAGCAACTCAACTTTAACATCTATATATAACAAAAACTTGGCAACAGGAAATTTTGCAGATAATGTTCGTGCCTTAGTTGGCTCTGCGCCTGCAGTTGCTAGCTCAAAAAATGGCGAAACTAATTTGCCAATAGAATTAACTAACAAATATTCACATATGTTCAATTTGTCGATTGACGACAATTCTTTTGGCAAAAATTCAACTTTTGCAAGCATCAAATCAGATTTCATTAATGAAAATAAAGATTTGTTTGGCGATGCTCTTGTAGAAGGCTCAAAATTAAATCCAAAAGTAATAACATTAGATACAACATTTGGCGAAAATGGCAAAAATGATGCAAAAGATATGCAATATTACATTGCGAATAGTAAAATTAGTTTAAGAGGGGCAACAATTTATGCAAACGCACACTTAATTGGCAATGGACAAATTTGGAGCACAACATCAAGCGGCAAAGATTCTTCGCCAATTCTTGAAAACTATGGCTATATTTCTGGCTTCAAGTTTGAAACTTCTTCAATATATACATTAACAAGCAATGATATACTAGAAGAAAAAGCACCAAGCGGCGTTGCAAATATCAACAACGGAATAATTTACGCAAACACTGTTGTTGTTTATGGAAATGATGGTTCTTTCGATAAATCAGCGCAAAAATATTCAATATATGCCGGTGTTGTAGGCGAAAATAACGGATTAATTGCCGATACTGGCGCAATATTGTATGTTAAAAACGCGCTTGCTGGTTTTGTAGCAAACAATCAAGGTTCAATCATTAATTCTTATGTAAATGGCGTTGTTCATAATGGAGCGATGTATTCTTTCAACGGCTCTGAATCTAGTTCAAGCAAAATTTTGAACTGCTACACATCAATCAAGCAAGGCGGAGTTATAGATACTTCAACAGGTGCAAATCCAATCTTCAATGGTAGCTCATTAGAAGGCAATTTCTATGACCGCAATGGCACTGAAATTGAAGCCGCTCAATCTGGTGTGACAAAGAAAACAACAAGCGAAATGAGCACAATCAATAATGATGCAGCATCATTCTTGTCAAGTATTAATACATTAAATCGTTTTGCGCAAAATTACGCCTTCAATTTTGGTTATCCAACGCTTTCTAATGGCGCTTATGCAAATTTTGACTATTTGAAAGTTAGCACAGGAGCGGGAACAAATGTTTCAGTGTTGCAAATTCCAAATGTTGGAAAGTTGGAACAAATAAAAAATAATACAGCTATTAAATATATTCAAATTTTAACAAATTTAGATTATACAAATAGTGGCGTAGATTCGCACGCTCAAATTAATTCAATCACATATTTTGAAGGCAACGGCTTTGCAATCAACAACATTCCTGAAAACACTTCTGGTGGTTTCTTTGGAAAGTTAAATGAAGTTAAAGAAGAAGTTACTGTATCGGGCGGTCGCTGGACAGGAAATAGTTGGGTGGAATGGTCTTCTGATAATTATCCTTATAAATTTTATTATAATGAATGGTCAGAAAATGGCACTATTTATCAAACATTAATTGTTTCAACCGGTACAAAAGAAGAAGGTATTACATTAAAAGAATGGAGTGGAGGCGAATCGTTAAGATATGGAAGGGAATATGCCTGGACATTTAACGGAGATAGTTTTTCGTTATATACTGGCGAATCATCATATTATTATATAACAGGCAACATTTCCGTTGCGGGAGAAACTAAGACTTCAATCGAAAATATTGAATTTAATTATAAAAATGGAGCTGAAGTTGGCTCAGATTCATTGACAAGTGTTGGCGCAGTTGTAAATAAAGCATACAATTTGTCAATGACGAATGTCCGTTCAAGCGGAGCAACAGTGGTTGGAAATACATCTGTTGGCGGTCTTGTTGGTTATATGAACGGCGGAGCAATATGGAATTGCTATAACTTCAATGATGTTCAAATAAACAGCCCAAGCAGCAATAAATGTGCAGCTGGCGGACTTGTAGGTTACGCCGAAAGTGTAAATTTTGGGTATAATGAATCAAATGAAAACGGCAATTATGGCAATATTAGCATCTCTGGCAGTGGATATGCTGGTGGCGTTATTGGAAATTCTGTAAATTGTCGCATAAATTACGCTTATAACATTGGAAATGTTAGTTCAAACACTTTTGCTGGCGGACTAATTGGTTATTATAGCATGGCATATGCTGGTGCTAATAATGAGACGTTATGCTCACACTTGTATAACTATGGCATAGTAACAAGTGGAAATTGTGCAGGTGGTGTAATCGGATATGGCTATTCATGGAATGATGCAAACGAAGATTTACAACATCTATTCAATTTTGGAACTGTTAAGGCAGATGCTGGTGATAATTCTAATATTGATATATTTGCCGGTGGAATAGTAGGCGCAATCAAAGTGGTTTCTACAAATACTATATCAATAAAATATTCTGGCAACGAAGGCTCTGTTAGCGGAATAGGCAAGCGCTGGGTTGGAGTTGGCGGCATTGTTGGCGCACACATATATAGTTTTGATGAAGTTGGAGGTTCTGCAGACACTGCTAAAAACGGCGGAAGTGTATCAGACTGTTACAACTCTGGCAATTTGCTATGTGCAAATTTAAATAATGTTGATGGCTATGTTGGTGGAATTGCTGGCGGAAATGTTACAACAATAGAAAATTGTTCTATGACTGGCAAAATCACAATTCGCGATGATGAAACATTTGGCTGGATTATGGGCTCAGCGTGGGGTGGTGCAACAATAAATAATTGTTATGCTGAACCAAGCACAGTTGTTGTGGAAGAAAAAGGCACTGACCCAGGTAAAAATGCTAATAATATGTCAAGTTATACATTTAATCCAAAAAGATTCTATTTAGATTATGAAGGTGGAATTTCAGTGTATTCCGAAAGTTATGCAAATGCTGGTGAATATGAAACCAACGAATCGTTAAATGTATTTGGGGAATACAAAAACGAGAAAAATAATAGTTCAAAATATGGATTCAATCTTTACTATAAGATGTTGGGCAATAATGAGCAAAATGGCAATTATGATGTACAGAATGTAATAAAAATAAACTCAGTAAACATTACAGAACTCGCTTTAAATTATTATCAAGGCAATAAATGGCACATATATCATGGCTATGTACATTGTTGCAATGATAATGGATTTTTAAAGTTGGCTGCAGGATATTATAGTATTGGAGTTTATAAGGAGTGGAAATTAATTCAAGAAGGCAGTGTCCCAACAGCAAGTGATGGTTTAAGTACATCTTCTCCAAATTCAGCAGCAAATTTGAGAAAGAGCTTGAATAATGAAGCGCACGCGCTTGATTGGACTTCAAATATTTCAGTAACTTCTCCAGACACAGAAGATGCTGAAATTACTACTGCTGAAGAACTTGCATATATTGCAGCAAATATTGAAGATTATAAAGCAACCAATATCAAATTGATGAATGATATTGATTTGACTGGCTATATTTGGACTCCAATCGGAGATTATCGTAATGGAATTGGACTTAAAGAAACAATTAAAGCAAATAATGCAAGCGGTTGGAAATTAAGAACAGGCAGCACTACTTGGTCTGATTTAACATTGGATACTGATTATGGAACACTAAAATTGTGCAGATATAATGATACTGGCGGATATAACAATTATGAAATGTATATAAACGATAGACTAGTTATTAATCAAAGTGAAACAGCACAACAATCTCCTGAAAGAGAAGAAACATTTACTTATGGTGGTTATAACTGGCAAGTTGTAATGAATGGTAAAGATTGGACTATTAATATATTTGAATTATCATTAGTTGGCACAAGTTTTGAAGGGGCATTTGATGGCAACGGCTACACAATCACAGGTATGGCATCATTTAGTGAATGTTTTGGTGGATTGTTTGGCAATATTCATCATAGTTCAAGCAGAACATATATGACTGAATTCAAAAATGTTAGAATTTTAAATTCAGTTGTTCAATCTCGCGATTGGGCAGGCTCTATTGCTGGACAAATTGCAGGAGGTAGTGATGCAGTATTGATTTATAACAACATTATTGATTGCAAAGTTTATGGACAAGAAAATCGAGTTGGTTCGATTGTCGGCCGTCTTGGAAACACTGGAAATGGCTATAAAGCAGTAATAGCATTAAATGCTGTAAATTCAAATGTGGCAAACTATGCTTCATCAGATAGTGGAGCAGTTGGACAAGGAACAGCAGCACCTAAAATTACTTATACATATAATTACCAAGAGTATAGAAAATGGGCTGGTATTTTTGGGACTTTAGCTTGGAGAACAGATTTGTTTGCATCTAATACAATTAAAATAGAAAACGCAATATATAAAAATGCGAATTTAGATGCTGAGAGTTTTATTAAATTTGATGATGAAATATTTATTTCAAATATAGGCGGACAGTTGTCTTTTCCAACTACAGAAAAGTTCGTTTATAACCCATCATCTGGGCAAAGCAACCCACAAAAAGGCAATAAAAGGTGGACACAAAGAGAAATAACCTTTGGAATAAAGTCTGTAAATGAACACACATCAAATATTAGTGATTATGTTGGAAATGACTTTGGTTATTCATATAATGGCTCAAATAGTAGTAGCAATATAATTAGATATGATAACAATTTAAAAGAATTCTTTGCTCAATATGAATTTATGTTAAAAGTTTTTGACCAAGGCCAAAATATTTTTGATTTAAAATATGTTAAAAATACTTCATATTCATTTGAAAAGGATATTAAATTGCACTTATTAACAAGTGGAGATCCTATTATTGGATATAAATTAAATAACTCTGAAACATTAACGGAAGATACATTAAGTTATACAGATATAAAAAATTATGTACGAGATGGTGTTATAATTTTAGAAATTGTTCGTTCTGCTTCTATTTCTACTATTGACTTCTATATTGGACCTAATGAAAATCCAGCAAAAATTTATATGTATGAATTTGATGAAAGCGGAAATATTGTATTTACAGATTATAATGAAACATCAGATCAAACAGATTTATTATATGTCCCTGACGGCAGAAGTGGATATTGGGTTGATCAAAATGGAAAAAAATTCACTAAAGAGAACATAAAAGAAGGAATGGGCTCATTTGCTTTGTATTGGATTGACGATGAAAGTTCATCGGGAACGCCAAAATATAGCCTTAGCGATTATTTCTACACCATAACCTTTGATTTGAATGATGGAAGCGGAAACTTTGAAGATTGTTATATTTTAAAAGGCGACGAATATGAATTGCCTAATGGTCCAACTCCACCAAGCGGAAAGGTGTTTGTTGGCTGGTCTGATGGCTCAACAACTTATGATGCTGGTGCAATTATTACAATATCAAGCGATACAGAATTAACAGCTCAATACGTGGACAAAACTTATACAATTTCGTTTAATGCAGGTGAAGGCAGTGGTGAGATGGCTGCAACAACTCAAACTTCAACAAATTACACTTTGCCTGAATGCAGCTTTACAGCACCAAATGGAAAAGTTTTTGCTGGATGGTTTGTTAATGATGCGGCAAAAATCGATGGTTCATATTATCAACCGGGAGAAAAAATAATGCTTGAAGAAGATATTACTCTTACAGCCGTTTGGAAAGAAATCGACCATACAATTTCTATTTACATTCCCGTTGAAGGAACACCATCATTAAAGGACAGTGAAGAAACATCAAAAACAATAGATGATGTCGAATATACAGTTTCGATAAGTGGCAATTATATAATTATTTCCTATGCTTATGCGTTAAAAACCGACACAACCAGTGATAATTACAATAAGAGCGTAGGCGAATTGCTAAAAGATTCAACAACTATCAATAGCTTATTAGGTTTGGTTCAAGTTGGTGGACAAGATATAGAACTTACATCTTTTGGAGACTATGTTGTTTTAGGTGGAATTAATGGAAAGAGCGATGCTGTTTTAGATGTAAATGTTGGGCATTCAGTAACAAGCATTCCAAGTGGAAAGGTTGGAAACGCTAAAGTTGGAATCTATGGAACAATAGAGATTGATTCAAGTGAACCAACATTAGATGAAAGCAGTTATTTCAGAACTATAAGTTACACATTTAATGGCAATACAATTTATACTCAAACTTTCTCTAAAGAATATGAAATTCAAGAAAAAGATATTCCAACAGAATTAAGTAAACAAGGATATAACTTCATTGGATATGGCGAAGATGGAACAAAAACGCGTGCAGAGGTTGCAACATATTTGAATGAAAATGCAACTGTAACAGAATATCAAGTAAACTTTGAGTTAATTAAGTACACTGTAACTTACAACGGCAATGGCGCTACTGACGGCAGCGTTGGTGGAGGAATTTACAGCATTGAAAACGCTCATATTGTTGCAGCAAATGGATTTACAAATCCTGGATATAAATTTATTGGCTGGAATACAATGGCTGATGGCTTAGGAACATCATTCAGCGTTGGAGAATCAATAGGTTACTACACATTTGCAACTCCAAATAACATTACACTTTATGCTCAATGGGAAGAAATCACATTGACGATTGTGTTTGAGCCTGGAGAACAAGGTTCGGGAACAAATCCAGAAACAAAGTATTTGCATTATGGTGAAAGCATTACACTTCCAGCAAATCCTTATGATTGTTCGTGGTATTATGAATTTGCTGGCTGGAAATGCAATGAAACAAATTACACTGCTGGCGCAACATTTGGCTTTGACAACTCATTAACCGATGACGCTACATACACATTCACAGCACAATGGAAAGCAAGAGAATTGACTATTAAGTTTAATAATGCCGGAACAATGAGCGATGAAAAATTTACTTATCCTGACAAGGGAGGTAATTATACTTTACCTGAATGTGAAGCAAGAACAGGATACTCGTTTGCTGGCTGGTCATTCAACTATGTTTATGAATATGGTGGAAACTATTATTCAATTACTAAAGTTGCAAATGCTGGAGAAGTGATTGGGTTGGCTAATATGTTTGCTAACTTATCAGATGGAACAATAAGCTATGTTTATGAAATAACACTTACAGCAACTTGGACAGCGAAGTATAATTATCAAATAGTTATAAATCCAAACTCTGACGCTTTCTCAGGACTTGCTTTAGAATCTTACAATCCTATAACTTCACATTATAGCTCTGAAGCTTTAGAAGCGGGCACAACAATTTCAGAACCTGGATTTGTTGTAACTAGCGGAGATTATGAACTAATAGGTTATGCTTATTCACTCGGAGCAACATCAGTTGATTTAGCATTAGGCGCAACAATCAATTTTGCAACTTTCTTTACAGGAGAAACAGATGGAGTTCCAACCTGTGCAACAAATGTAACTTACGACGAAGCAACAAAAACATTCACTTTAACGCTCTATGCGGTATGGGGCACAAAATCGGCGGAATAAATTTAGACAATTAGAAGAAGGGAGAAATTAACATGAAGATAAAAAAGTTTATAGTATTGATTCTAGCATTGATTATCGGAGTAATTCCGATGGTCTTTGCTGGTTGCGGAGGAGTTGATACTAACAATCTTTCAATTAAAATGATAACGGAGGCCGATAGCATAGAAGATAACTTGCAAGTTATCAATCTATCTGTTGATGATGCACGAAATTTGATATTTGAAATTGAAAATTGGCAAGATGGAATAAGTGCCGGTGTTATTTTCTCCACAGATTCTAAGGCTGTTGTAATTTCTAACCAAAAATATTTGTCAGATGGAAGAGTTCAAATTACTGTAACTGCCAAAACGGGCGGCAGTGCATTGATAACCGCAACAACTCAACAATATTCTAAACAGACAAGCATTTTAATTAGGATTTCAGAAAACATTTCAGATTTCAATTTAAAAAATAATGTTGGAACAATTTATTATGAAAAGGGTTCTGAACTAAAATTAAATGTTGAAGAATTATTTAATTTTTCACCTAGCAGCACAACGCAAAGAGATTTAAAAGCATATATTGGGGAAAACCTCATCACAAACGAACAAGGAGAAAATATAATCAGTGGACTTGAAGAAGACACCACAATAACATTTGTTAGCGATTATTTAGACGGCATTTCAAGAAATTTATTTGTAAAAGTTGTTGAAAAACTCGCTAGCGAAGATATACAACTTGAAAAGCAGGTTTATTCAAACTTAGGCGAAAGTTCTTATGAACAAATTGTTAATGGAGAAACAATCCAAATTTTAAAGAATAACAATGCAAAATCCATTGATAATGTTGACATCGCACACAATCAAAGGTTAATAAGATTGACATTGAACTGCAATCAACCTGATTTGAAAGTTAAAGCGGTTGTTTACACCAAAAATGGCGAAAATTGGGTAAAAAATGAGTTATTGGTTGCAAACATTGTTCAAAATGGCTCATTGACCGACGGAAAATATGAACATATTTACAGTGTTGAATATGCTGGATTTAATGAAATGAAAGTTGTGTTCACATATTCAATCGGAGAACATAATTACGAAACATATAATGAAATATATTTTGAGTGCGTTGAAGCGCCATTAAATTTATCTATCAACAAAAACACTTCAAGCAGCCAAGAAATCACTATTTACGACCCAACGGAAGGCTATATCGGCAAAAGTTTAACTTTTATGGTCTATCCTGAAAATTGCGTGAATTTTAACATAAATTTGTTGCTAGATGCCAATGCTGACAGCATTTTGAAGATTTTAAATTCAAAAGGAAATGAGAAAGCAAGAGAGTCAGCAACTGATTTAGGATATTCAAGCAAAGTTTCAATTTCTAATGGGGAAACAATTAGAATTTCAGCAAATAATGCAATAGATTTCAAATATGTTGATGTTATTGTTCAAGTTAGATATCAATTTGAAAATGTAACATACGCGTTTGAATATTCATTAAAAGTAAATATAAAACGCTCTCCAACAGCAATGATTGTTACAGATGACAAATATGTTAATGGAGAACTAAGCGGAACCGTAACTCAATTTGAAAGTTATATATTTGATTTAAACACTGGCAAAGTGTTAGATGAAAATGGCAATTTGATAGATAATTTTGGCAAAAACAGTTTAAAACTTTATGTGTATGCTGAATTAGATGGCTTATTAGAAAACGACCACGATTTTGTTATTGTAAACAATCTTGGAATAATAGATGTAAAAAACACTGAAGATAACGAAATTTTGATTGAAGCAAAAGATGTAGGAACGGGCAGTTTTACAATCGTTTTAGACAATGGAATGAGAAAGGTTTTCAAGGTTGAGATAATCAAATCTCTAAGCAAATTGGAATTATCTTTTCCAACCCCAACTCAAAATTCAAACATCTATTTAAACACGATAAGCAAAACAGAAGGTTATTTGTATGACATAATTGCATTAACTGGGGCAAAAATTCCACCAATTATTGTAAAAACTGGAAATACAATAAATTATAATTATGAAAATGACAATTTAGATTATACAAACGGATATATCATAGGCAAAAATGACACTGATGATTTTGTGGATTGTTCGTTTGTTGTTACTCATTATTATTTAGATAGTAATAATATTAAACAAGTTAGAACAACAACATATAAATTTAAAATAATGTTCTATTCACAAATCACGAATTTTGCTTTGACAACAAATAAAGGTTCAACAAATTTTGATTTATATAATTTGAATAATGTTGGCTATTATTCAGAACAATTAGCAACAGCGGTTGTAACTTTAAATGTTGGACCAGATGCCCTTAGAGAAAAAATACTTGAAAAAGTAGAATGGCATTCAAACATTGATTGGGACACAGAAGATTATGATGGAAATTTAATTAAATATTCCAATAAAGTCTTTTCATTCACATTTAATAAGTCAACGGGAACAGGAACAATCATTTGTAATGTTGTTGAAAGATATTACGATGAAGAAGTTGGCGAGTATAAAAACACAGGCTATATTGATGAAAATGGCAATTTTACATTAGGAAAAATTGTTCTTACAGCAACAATCAATAGAGAGCAAGGCGGCAAAGAGTTAGACAACCTAACAAAAAGCGTTCAATTTGATGTTGTAAACAACAAGCCTGTTGAAGAAATTGTTTCAAGTATGGACAGCATCAGCATTGATAGATTTAAAGGTGATATGTACATATACACAACTGTCTATCCAGTTACGGCAAGCAACAAGCAATTAAGGGCAGTATTCATTCCTGAAGATTTGAGTTATGCAAACGCAATTCAATTTGAATGGGAAGGAGATAAGTTAAAAGTATCGCTTGACGAAAAGTATGAAAGCGGAAAAGGAATTATTAGATTAATTGCAATCGATAGTTATTCAAACTCAGACACATTCACAACATATCTTGATATTCCGTTAGTAATCTGCGATGGAAGTGAAGAGTATCCATTCCAAATTATGTCTGAAAAAGACTTGCAAATAATGATTGATACAAATTTTGAAAAAAATTATCAAATTATTGGCGCCATTGATGTTTCAAAATATGTTGATATTAACAATAGTTCAATTTGGCAATATTCACAATATGTTCTAACTGGCAACATTATTGGCTTAAACAATGCGTGCTTGACTGGCATTAAAATAACAGGAGCATCAAACACAAATTCCTATGGCTTGTTTGCATCTATTGCAGAAGGCGCAAGCATTAAGAATGTTAAATTTGAAGGCGAGATTAACTTAAATTTCGCAACTGAAGAAGCCAAAATATCTTATGAAACTATAAATATTGGCTTAGTTGCAGGAATTAACAACGGGATTCTTGAAAATATTTCAGTTGCTTTAAATGCATCTTCAGTAACAGCAAACTTTGGCTATTCAATTTATATTGGCGGCGTTGTTGGCACAAACAATAAAGAAATAATTGTAAATAATAATGCTAATTATAATAGACTTGTAGATTTTAAAGGCGAATTTGCCTTTAAAGATAATTCGCCAAGCAACACTTCTTCTCACTTGTTATATGTCGGTGGCGTTGCAGGTTATAATAGTTGGAAAATCATTAGTGAATTAGAAAGCAACACGATGCTTGTTAATGTTAATTACAACTTAAAATATATTTTAGCATCAGAAGAAGATATTATAAGAGGCAATAAGTTGGGCGACCAAGAAGGCATTGGAGGCGTTGCAGGATTATCTAAACTTGGAAGTTCAAGCACTGAAAGCGGACTTGGAATAGTAGGAGTAACTGTTGAAGGCTCTATAATCGCTGGTCAGTTTGAAAATAATAAATTTATAGGACATTTCAATAATGTTGGAGGAATTGTTGGAAACAATTCGTTAGACATTAAAAACAGCAATTCTCAACTCTTCGTTAGAGGCAGAGAAAATGTTGGCGGCGGAGTTGGACTTAACTTGGGCGGAGATTTGTTGGAAATAAAAGTCCAAGCATTAGAGAAAAACGACAACACATTAATTATTGGCAATAACAATGTTGGCGGCATTATTGGACAATTTGCCGATGGAACAATAATAAAATCCACATTTATAAGCTATATTTCAAAGGAATTTATTTCAGAATATGACGGCGATATTGTCATAAATGATGCGGACATTACTCAAACTGGAATAAATGCAGGAAGAATTGTTGGATTGTTTAATTACAATATTGGAAATCTAAATTATGTTGTTGCGATTGCAAATTTGAAAGCAGACTGCGAAATCAACTTGCAAATTACTGCAATTACAGATGAAAACATTGTAATTTATGGCAATAAGTGCATCAACAATTCAACAGAAGCAGGAAATTATATAAATGAAGAATTTTTGAATAAATTAACTGCAAGTCAAAGCCATGGCTTGACTTTGAATGGAATCGACTCGCTAGACAAATTTATTTCAAAAATTGTTGAATATGAAAATTGGGCAAATGACAATAAAGAAACAAAATTAACTTCTTTCATAATTTTGCCACCAACACAAATTGATAAAACATTAACTGAAGAAGGTCAAAAACAAGCACTAACAAGCAATAGTGGCAGCGAACTTGTGTTCTATCTTGAACTTCATCAAAAAGCAGATGGAACAATTTCAGAAGAATTCAGTTTGTTAAATAGTTATGATATTAGCAAATATATTTCAGTTAAGGCAAATTCAAACACAAATCTTGTTTTCACATCAAGCGATGAAAACATATTAAAAATTGAAGACGGCAAATTTATCGTTGTAAGTCCTGGGCTTGTTAAAATCTCAGCAACAAGCGAATTTAACACAACTTTGTCAACTGACTTCTATATTTATGTTGTTAGACACGTTGAAGATTTTAAAGCATATAGAAATGCAGATAGAGAAACAAATCAATTAACTTCTGGAACTTATGAAGTTTTAGACCAAGGCACAAGTTATATGATTTATTTCAAATATTTGGACAAATTTAATGTAAAAAATTATTTCGAAAGCCAAGAATTATTAGTTGCGTTAAAGATTGGCGATAAAGTCATTTATGCTGATGGAAATATTGACTTAGTAACAGGTTTAAGATTTACAAGAATTTCAAGTGAAGCATATCAATTAACTGGAACAAATTTAAGTGAAACATTTAATGACATTTCATTCATTTATTATTATAAAGTTACAGTCAATGAAAATGAATATTTAATACAAAATTGTTTTGATAATGTTAAAACTATTAATTTTAAATATAAAGTTATAAATGAAACCAAAAAAATCAGCGTTTCGGACCCTGAAATTGAAGTTATGCCTTTTTATCAGCCAAATGTTGATGTTTCATTGATTTCACAAAATAAAAATGAAACTATAACAATTTTGACATATTTGATTGGTGAAAATGGAGCGCTTAGTACCGCAACAAACCTAAGATATAAAATTTGGCTAAACAATGTTTTACAAACAAATCCTTTTGAAATAGATGCAACAGAATATAAAAATTTCACTTTGGAATTTTACTTAGATGAAACTGATAGAAACTTGACTTCTGATTTGAAATTCAAAGTGGTTATTAGAACATCAAACAATTTAGAAACAAGCGTTTTAATCACATTTAAGCCACAAAAGCCAAATGATATAACAATCAATTTGTATCCACAAAAGAGCAATTTAGATGATGAAGTTATTTCAATTCCTGATGGCGAAATGTTCTCATATATTTCATCAAACAAGATTGTCCCAGGAGCAAATTCATTGTTGGAATTTATAGTCGTTCCTGCCTACACAGATTATGATTACATTTTGATTAGAAATTCAAACAATAATGAATATAAACTTGTTTTTGAATTGTATGATAGAACAACAAATAGGGCGATTTTAGGCTCACAAGATGTTGAAGGCGGAATAAAAGTTTTGAAATCTGCTGCACAAGATGGAACATTTGAATTGAGAATTTTCTTAGATTCAAGAGTTGCAGATATGTCAACAGTTTCGATAGAGATTGATGTGATCAAAAACGAAGAATCCGTTTTGACAAACAAAGTTATTAAAACATTTTATGTTGAGCAGTTGCCAGGCGTAAAAATTGAGATAGACGATGTTTTAAGCGGAAATGAAGAGGAAGACCCATTAAGATTGGCTCTTGGCTTGGAATATCCAATGAATGTTATAATCAAGGGCTATGAAAGCGGAACATTAACTTTTGACCAAGCAACAAGCACTTATAGCGATGGCGAATTAAGATTTGTATTGTCAAACGCATCGCTTGCTAAGATTGTTAAAAATTCAGATGGAACATACAGTTTAATGGTCAATAAAAATATAAACAATGTTGGAAAATTGACGATTACAACTTATGGAGAAAAGGTTACAGCAACTGGCATTAAAAAGAGTGCAGAAGTTCAATTTTATATTGATATTGTAAAATTTGTTGTTAAATCTTCAGTTAATGGCTCAATAATCAAAGAAATTGACAATGGCGTTATCTATTCTGCAGTTGGCAACACATACACTTTTGAAGCAACTTTGAATGATGAAATTTTGATATATGACAAAACAAATCAAGAAATTATCAATTTGGTTGAAAACTTCTTAAAGAATTTATCAAGTTATTCAAATAATTCGTGGTTTGTTAAAGACATAAATCAAGTTTATTATGGCTGGTCACAAATAACTCAAGAAGGATTTAAAAAATATGAAACTTTAACAAATCAAGCCTTTGAAGTTAGAGTAGACAATGGACAAATTAAAATAGTGTTCAAAAAGGTTCAAAGGGCAGATAATCCATCATTGTTATTCAAGTTTGAAAACACATTCTATTATAAAGATGGATTGCCAACAGTTGGAAAAGTTGATAATCAACCTTATTTTGCATTGATAGAAGAATTCAAGTTTGATGTTGCTGAAAAGACAAATATTAGAAATCCTTATCCAATTTATAAGGTTGAAGAATTCTTAAATATGCGTGAAGGCAATTATTACATTTTGATGAATGATATCGAATTGCCAAAAGATTTCACTCCAATAACAACATTGATTGGCGGATTTGATGGAAACAACTACAACATCAAATTGCCTGCTGGATTGGAATATAAAAACACAGGCAATAATCAAACATTCAATTTTGGCATATTTGAAACTATTGCAGAAGGCGCATTGATTGCGAATGTAAGGCTTTATGTTGAAGGTGAAATCACTATTGATTTGTCCAGTTATCCAGTTGTAAATTTTGGATTGCTGGCAGCAAATAACTATGGCACTATAACAAATTGTGCTATTGCAGGTTCAACATATGCACATATAATTGTTAATGTAACTGACTCAGTTAATAGTTCAGATGAACCTAATAATATTATCGCAGGCTTTGTTGCAACAAACGGCGCAACAGGCGCAATAACAAATTCTAGAGTTGAAGTTTCTATAACTTCAAAAGGCAATGTCGCTGGATTTGCTTATACAAATAGCGGCACAATAGCTTCTTCTTATGTCTATGGCTCTATTGTTAATAACACAACTTCAACAAACTCTAAAACGGCAGGCTTTGTTGGAATAAATGAATATGGCGGATTATTGTTTACAAGTTATATTGCGGGAGATTATGAAGGCGAGCATCAATTTGCCACAAGCGATAGCAAGGTTGTTTATACAGCCCATAGAATTGGCGCATTTGTTTACTTAAACAATGGAAAAATTTCAAATTGTTATGCAAATATACCAGTAAGTTCGGCAGCAAGTCGTGCAAGTGGATTTGTATATAACAACGAAAAGAGCGGCGAGATTGAATATTGCCTATCAACTTGCAAAATGACAAACAATAGAAACTCACACACATCATTTATTGGAAGGTCGGCGGATTCTCTATTGAATAAGGGCAAAATTATAGAATGTTTTGCGCTGGAAGATGCAGTTTTAGGATTTACTCTTAATGGAAAAGAAGTAAAAGTCACATTTGCAAATAACGCCCTTGGTTCAAATGATAATATTTCTGGCTTAACAATTTTAAGGGCAACATTTACGGGAGGAAGTGCAGGAGGCAGCGACTATTATTATGATGATAATGGTGTTTCTCAAAAAATAAGTTCATCAGAACCAAAACTTTATGACAGTTCAGATTTTGTTGTTTGGTCTAACGAAAAATTAGCAGACCCTAAAACATTTGCAAAATTTGCTTTGTCAAACGATAGTACAAACACTAATGGAGTTTGGTTCTTTGCAAAATCAGTAAGCGAACAAGCGTATGAAAAGGACGGGGTCTATCTTGTATTAAAAACAAAGCGTCCAGAACTTGTTGCTCCAAATTTGATTGTAAGCGGACATCAAGAATTCTCGCATACTTCACTAGATGAAGAAACTGGCGAAACGATATATCATTATATCTCCGCATCGAATTTAGGAACCTTGCATAATCCATATATAATTGCAAGCGTGGAAGATTTGGAAGCCATAGCAGAAAACAGCAACAATTTAGTTGGCGAAGATAAAAATTATAGGCTTGTAAACAACATCATTTATGAAACGGGAACGATTTCAAGCAAGTTATATAAATATTATTTCTTAGGCAATTTGGAAGGAAATAGCTTCACAATCGGCAATTATGTTATAGACTCTTCTGAAAATTTAGAATATGCAGGATTCTTTGCAGGAATCGGAAGCAAACTCAAACAGATGGGTTCTGTTAAAAATGTTCAGTTTGCGCCAAAATATATCAATCTTCCAAATACAAATTCAGTTGGTGCTGTAGCAGGTGCAATTTTTGGAGCAAACATTATAAATGTAAGCGTTGATGGCTATGAGTATGATAATGAAGGCATTGTAATTCTTGGCAAAAACGCGGTTGGCGGCGTTGCTGGAATTGCGTTGGGAAATTATCAATTAAACAATATAAATTCTAACATTTCAGTCAATGCAACATATAGAGCAAAATTAAGCGAGCACGATGTTGAAATATTTAATGAATTTAATACGAATGTAGTTTCACACGCTGGTTTAATAGTTGGCGCTGCTGGCGGATATGGAAAAATTGATTATATGTATGCTGGCGGAGATAATGTTGTAATTGGCGAATGCACTGGATTTATGTTCGGAAACTTAGGCAAGAATGTTGTTGCTAACAATTTGCAAGTAAAACAAAGTTCAAAGCAATCGATAAAATCAGATGTCTATGCAGGCGTTATCGCAGGTGTAAGTGCAGGCACATTGTATGATATTGTGATTGACAAGAACGAAATAAGTAAAAATTCATTCTTTGCAGATTCAATCTATATTCCTATCGCTCTTGGCAATGTTGTTGGAAAGATGACAGGCGGAAGCATAACAAAAGCAAAAATTAACACAACAACTTATGTTCCTAGCGGAATAACTTTCGTTGGTGGGGCAGTTGGAATTATGGAAGATGGCACATTAGATGATGTTGTCATTACTGGAAACATTTCAGCAGGCGAAGTTATTGGCGGCGTTGTTGGATATGTCGGAAAGGTTGATGCCAAAGGTTATACTAGCAATGTAACAAGAAATGCGTTGTCTTCTAGCAGCAAAGTTGAAATTAAAAATTCTTACTTAGTTGGTGATATCAATTCATCTTCATCAACGAATGAAGTCAGAGTTGGAACAATCGCTGGTGTGGTCAACACAAACAATTCAATTTATGTTAAAGGTTTATCTGGCGATGAAACTTCACAAGTCAAGATAATATTTACAAAAAACTTATCATTTAAAAATACAATTTCAATTAGCAATTATTCCTATAATTCAACTGCAATATCAATTAGATATGGAATAGTTACATCAAGAATTAATGATATTGATAATCAAATTTTATATGAACATAATGAAGAAAATAAAGACAAATTCTTGTATATTGAAAAACCTATGATTTATCAAATCAATTCTGCTAGTGGAAAAGTAACAGTTAATGGGAAGTCTTTTGAAGAATGGAATAAATAAAAGGAAATGCTCAGCATTTCCTTTTATTTTTTAAAGTGTGCCTCGATGCGGCTGATTATGAAATACATTCCTCCAGCGAGCAAGCAAAGGATAACAGTGCTTGTCATAACAAGATCCAATTTAAAAACGGTTCCGCCATATACAATCAAATATCCAAGACCTGCTTTTGAAACTAGATATTCGCCCATAATTGTGCCAATCCAACTCATTCCAACATTGATTTTTAAAACTGAAATAAAGTCTGGCATAGAGTTTGGAACAATCAGTTTAAAGAAAATTTGATACTTTTTAGCGTTCATAGATTTCATCAGCAAGATTTTATCTTTATCACAAGACAGGAACGAACCTAATAGGCTCAATGTTGTTACAATTACGCAAATTAATATGCACATCACAATAATTGCTTTTGTGCCAGCACCAACCCAAATGATAATCAAAGGCCCAAGTGCAATTTTTGGCAAACTGTTTAAAACAACAATATAAGGCTCTAAAACCTTTTTTAATTTGTCGCTCCACCATAGCAACACGGCAAGAATATATCCAAGAGCTGTTGCCAAGATAAAGCCAATAATTGTTTCATAAAGCGTTATGCCAATATGGGTGAACAATTCTCCTGAAACATACAATCTCCGCACTGTTTCTATCATTCTAGAAGGGGAACTTACAAAGAATGGGTCCAAAATTCCCCATCTAGTAAATAATTCCCAAACTACGAAAATTGCAACTAAAATCAAAATTTGGATTGCTCTAATAATCCATTTTTCGCTCTCTATCTTTTTTAAATATTTTTTATGTTCTTGAGAATAATTAGAATATTTTAGCTTTTTTTCTTTCAATTTGCGTTTGATATTGAAAAACTCAAAAAATTTCTTCATATGCGCTCCTTTTAACCATTATCATAAATGACAAGTTCTTTCCAAATTTCATCGAAATAGTCGTGCGCCTTTTTGCTTTCGCGTCTTTTTAATGGCGAGCCATATTCTTTTAAATCAATCTCAACAATCTTTTTCACTGTTCCTGGCCTTGTAGAAAGGATAATCACTCTATCTGCCATACTAACTGCTTCAGATATGTCGTGGGTTACTAAAACAGCAGTCTTCTTTTCGTTGCTAATGATTTCAGAAACATTGTCGCAAACATTCAATCTTGTTTGAAAATCTAGCGCAGAAAAAGGCTCGTCCAAAAGCAAAATTTTTGGATTTAAAGCAAGCGTTCTTATAAGTGCAACGCGTTGGCGCATTCCTCCAGAAAGTTCCGTTGGCTTGCTATTTTTGAAATTTCCTAGCCCATATTTATCAATCAAATTTGATACGCGATTTAATAGTTCGGTATCTTTTTTCTTCTTTTGAATTTCAATTCCGATGGTCACATTTTTCCAAATCGTTCTCCAATCAAAAAGTTGGTCGCGTTGAAACATATATCCGATATCAACATCTTTGCTTTTCTTTTTCTCGTTGATATCTTTTCCATCTAAGTATATGTGTCCAGTGCTTGGCTGTAAAATGCCCGCTATAAGCGATAGAATTGTTGTTTTTCCACAACCAGACGGTCCAACAATCGCAACAAATTCCTTTTCGTAGACAGAAAAGTTAATATCTTTTAAAGCGAGCGTTTCACCATCTTTTGTGTGATATGTCAAACTCACATTTTCAAATTTAAGCACTTCTTTTTTGTCATTTGTGTTTTCTTTAATTTCTTTTCCTTCCTTTTCCATATATTTTTTCCTAAATTATTTTAATCTTTTTATCTTTAGCATAGGTTTCCCTATATCATTTTATAAAGGATAGAATAAAAATGTTAAATGCGGAGAGTATCAAAAATTTACAATAAAACATACAATGAATTACAACGGAGGAAGTATGAAAATTATTTGCATCAAACTACCTAAATTTTTGTCATTTTTGTTAAGACCTTTTGTTAAAAAAGATTAAAAACAATTTAGTTGTCAAAAATCATACATATGAAAATTTTGCTAATAGGCGCAGGAGCGATTGTTTGCCTAATTTTAACAATTTTAAAATTTAGAATTGGCAAAAAGAAAAAAACAATAAATTTCAATGCGGCAAAAATTAAAAGCCGTAAGTTTTTATTTTTAAAAGGCAAGGAAAATTTAATCATAAATGAAATTTTAAATAAATTGTTTAATAATGCACCAGCAAATTATTCTCTTACAATAGATTTTAACAAATTGAAAAATTCAGGGCTTTTTGATGGCAGATGTGTTTACAAAATTTATGTTGACAAATTGGATATTGAAAGCACCAAACAACTTTTTGTTTTAAATAAACTTTGCAAAGAGTTAAATTTTAACGCCGTTGCACTTTGCAAAGAGGTTCAAATTCAAAATTCAATTTGCCAAAAATTTAATAATTTAAAATGTTTAAACTTGAATGAAATAAATCCAAAGTTGCTTTTTGAATTGAACAAAATAAACATAAACTATAATTCAAAAAATCAAAAATGTGAAGAAGGTATTTTTATCGACAATAACAAAGTAGATAATTATTTCTTAAAGAATTTAAGACTTGAAAGCAAATGTGTTTTACAAGATTGTGATGTTGAATGTTATAAATTGCTTGATGTGAAAAATCAACAATCAATTTTTAGTAGTTTAGATTTTGATATTAACCAACTAATCGAAATAAAGAATGTCAAAAACAAAAGCATTCTTTTAAATATGACATTTAATAAAGAGTTAAAAAATGAATTTGCAAATCTGACAAAAAAAGATAATTGCTTGACAATCAATTATTTTAATGGAGAAATAGAAAAATTGTATTTTTCAAACAATAATTTCCAATTTTGCATTAAAAAATATGAAAAAAGAGCGTTTTTGAGCATCATTTTTGAAAAAATTAAAATTTTAAGCAATTCATATTTATTGATGAGCATATATTCAAATGAGCAAAAAATTGACAATCTAAAAAATTTGTTAGCGCAAAATTATATAAATTTATCAAAAATCTTCGATATCAACTTTTATTGTGAGTATAAAAAATTAAACATTTTGATGAACGAAAAACTTAAAGAAATTTATTGCAGACATTATTTTCAAATAGACAAGGACAAGCCTGTTTCTTATGATAAGTTGGAAAGGGTTGAACAAATTATCAAATTGCCAAATCAAAAAATATTTTCATTTTGTTTTGCAAAATTTTTCATTGAGAAATTTTTGGGCATAAAGCAGTTGAACGGATTTTTGAAAATTTTGCCGAAATCGGACATTAAGAGCTTTAGTTTTAAAATCAACTTTAATAAAAAAATCTACAATATAAAATATGAAAAAAACAAACAACATTTTGTTAGGTTTGGCGGTCTTGAATTTGTGAATTTAGACAATGTAAATTTAAAATATATTTATGAAAATGATATAACATTTTGCGGATAATGTTCAATGTGATATAATAACTATATGGAAGATTTTAATTCAAAGAGAGTGCCACTTGCAGAAAGAATGAGACCGACAAGTTTTGAAGAATTTGTTGGGCAAGAACATATTGCAAGAAAGGGCAGTTTGTTTAGAAGAGCAATAGAGACTGGAACGCTTGGCAGTGCCATCTTTTTTGGACCTCCTGGAACTGGGAAGACCACGCTTGCGAATATAATTTCAAATTTAGATAATGGCATATTTAAAAAATTAAACGCAGTTTCAAGCGGCGTGGCAGATGCAAAAAAGATTATAGAAGAAGCAAAGAAAGATAAATCTTTGTTTTCTAGGCAAACATATTTATTGTTAGATGAATGCCATAGATGGAGCAAGGCGCAAAGCGATTGCATTTTGGCGGCTGTTGAAGATGGCACTATTGTTTTTATAGGAACAACAACAGAAAATCCTTATCATAGTATGACGCCGGCGATTGTTTCGCGTTCTAAAGTGTTTGAATTTAAACCGCTTGAAAAGGAAGATATCAAAAAAGCACTTGTGCGAGCAATAAACGATAAAGAAAAAGGGCTTGGTCAATTTAATGTCAAGATTTCAGATGAAGCTTTAAATCATTTAGCGTGGGCTGCAGGCGGAGATTTGCGCTCAGCCTATACTTCTTTGGAACTTGCAACTTTAACAACTAAGCCAAACGAAAATGGCGAAATAGTGATAGATATTTCAGTTGCAGAGGATTGCGTCCAGCAGAAAGCCTTTTCTTTAGATGAAACAAAATATTATGACTATTTAAGCGCTTTTTGTAAATCCATTAGGGGAAGCGACCCTGATGCAGCGCTATTTTATAGTTCTCGCTTGATTGAAGCGGGCGTAGACCCACAAATCATTGCAAGGCGACTTATTGCTCATTGTTCTGAAGATATCGGAATGGCAGATAGCAACGCATTGCTTCTCGCAACTTGCGCATTATATTCAATTAAAAATTTAGGCGTGCCAGAAGCATTGCTTAACTTGTCGCACGCAATCGTGTATGCTTGCACGGCAGAAAAGTCAAATTCTGTTTATCTTGCAATGAGCAAGGCGCAAAATGCTGCCAAAAACTTTCCAGATGCTGAAGCACCTTTCCATTTAAGAAATCATCCTTCAATAAATGACAATAAAAAAATAAAATATAAATATCCGCACGATTATGGCGGTTGGGTTAAGCAACAATATTTGCCAGATGAATTGAAAAACGAAAGGTTTTATATTCCATCTCAAAACGGCAAAGAAAAGAATTTGAAATTAAAAAAAGACAACTAATTAATAGTTGTCTAAAATATTGTTCATTATAATTACATCACTGGCAGTAACAATTCCAAGCGGAATTTCCTTAATATTGCCAGTTTTTGTTATTAAAACAGCAATAAGTTTTCTGTTTGAGTAAAATTGATTTAAAACTTTTTCAATCGTGGCGTTCATATCCACAACTTCATAATATTTAGATGTTGTTTCTGGCTTTATGATTTCTTCCACCAAAGTGTTGTTTATGTATTCATCAACATTTTCGTGCCTTTCTATCGCTTTGCCAATTTCATCAAGTATTCTTTGACCATTTGCAATTCCAATCAAGCCGCCATCTTTATAAATAGGAATGTTGCTAAATTCAGATGTTGAAATCAATTCAATCACGTCAATAAGTTTGATGTCGCTTTGTGCGCACAATACATCTTTGTGACAAATAACATCAAGTGCCTTTGGTGGGGTTTTGATTGCATCTGCAATTTTTTCAATTTTCTCAACTATTTCAATATGCGGTTCAGCAATTATGTAATCTTCATTGCCGCCGTGAATAATTGCATTTCTTAGCCTTCCAAAATCGATTAAATCGTCTTCATATTTTCTAACTAAATAATTGAGCGGGACGGCTCTTCTAATTAGGTCTGAAAAACTCATACTTCTTTTAAAATTGTGTTGAACTCTAATCGCATAATCAATAGTGTTATATGCGTTGATAAATCTGCGCGCGTTGCTTTCCATAAATTGCTCCTAATATTAGTTTACACATTTTATGAAAAATATCAAAAGATAATTGAGTTTTTTTAATATAAAATTAATTTGTCAAAACTGTTGATTTTTTTTTCGAATTAAAATATAATACTATCGTTGCACTAGGCGGGGAGTTAGCGGTGCCCTGAACTTGCAATCCGCTATAGCAAGGTTGAATGGTTGGTGCGGCGGTTAAAAGTTTTTGGATGAATTTTATTTTTTTATGATGAAATCAAGGTCTTATGCAATATTTTGTTGTGAACCATGTGAGGTCCTGACGGAAGCAACATTAAGCAAATGTAAATATGTGATGTAAGGAAACTTTGGTGGAGTAGAAGGGTAGAGTGGCTCATTAGTTTTTGCCGACAAGCCAACCTGTGCAATGTGTTCCCATAGTTAAACGGATATAACATTCCCCTCCTAAGGGAAAATTAGGGGTTCGATTCCCTTTGGGAACGCCAAGCACTTGCGGACGGAGAACAGAAATGTTCTCCGTTTGTTTTTTTAAAAAAAACAAGCGGGAAAATTCCCGCCCGCAAGTGCGGGGTATAAGTAATTAGCAAGTTAAAAGAAACGACGCAAGTAGACGCGGCAGCACAACCGCTAGAATTATAAAATGTCGAGCTTTTGGCTCGATTTTTTTATAACTTTTGCTTAAATAAAAAGCGGCAATCCCACAAAAGATTTGAGCGGAAAAAGTTTGCAAAATAAGAGGCGGCGAGGCCGCAAAAAAATGCAGCGCTCTTTCGCTCGCAATTTTTGCTATTTTTAAAATATTAATTTTATAAATTATTTGTTCATATACATAATGTTGAAGGGAATTATGAAATTTAGCAAATTATTTGTTTATTTTAATGTCAACAATTCAAACAAGATTAAAATTTTGTATGGTGTTTCTGATGATTTTTCTGTTTTAAATTTTTTAGATAACATTGCAGAATTAGATAATTATTGTGGCTTTTCTTTTGAAAATAAACCGCTGACCAAAGAAGAATATTTTTTAGTTCTAAACAAAAAAATTAAGTATTGTAATTGCATTGAAAAAGTTAAATCTGATTATGCGCAAAATTATGAATCAAGTTTAGATTTTTAGTAAAAATTGTTTTACATTTTTATTGCTCAAAGTTATAATAACAATATATTAGGAGTTATTATGGATTGGGCAGGTATTTGGGAATCTATTAAAACATTTTTTACAAGCAATGTTTGGAATATTGTAGGCTTTTTTGCAGCTTTAATTATTGGCATTATCGTTGTGAAATTGCTTTTAAATATGACAAAAAGAATAATGGGCAAAACAAAGGTTGAAAAGATTGCTCAAAGTTTTATTTATGTTGTTATTAAATTTGTGCTGTACCTAGCATTAGTTTTGATTTTGTTAAGCATTCTTGGAGTGTCGATGACTGGTGTTGTTGCGGCAATCAGCGCGCTTCTTCTTGCTGTTGGTATGGCATTGCAAAACAATATTGCAAACGTTGCTAACGGAATTATAATCGTATCTTCACATATGTTCAAAAAAGGCGATTATATCATCGTTAATGGTGTGGAAGGCAGCATTGAGCAAATTAACTTTTTGTTTACAACAATAGTTACAACTGACAATAAAAAGATTACACTTCCAAACTCAACGATTGTTAACAATGCGGTTATAAATGCAGGAGCGAATAAGACAAGGAGAATAGATTTTACATTTGGCGTTGCTTATGAAAGTGATGTTGAGCTAGTAAAGAAAATTGTTATTGATGTAATGATGAGTGATGGAAGGGTTTTGTTGGACCCACCACCATTTTGCAGGTTAAAAACTTTAAATAGCAGCAGTTTGGATTTCTTTGCAAATTGCTGGGTTGATAAAGAAGATTATTGGGACGTTTATTATTACATTATTGAAAATGTTTATAATGAATTTAAACGCAACAATATTTCAATTCCATACAATCAACTTGAAGTTAGGGAAAGAAAAGACGAAGTTGTGCTTCCAGTTAATGAAGAGCCACTTAAAGAGCGTGTTGAAAAAGTAAGAAAAGACGATATGCATTTTGATTTAGAAAACACGGATTTGACTGCATATTTTAAACGAATGAAACAGCGCAAGAAAGAAACGCCAAACAACAAAAAAGACAAGCGTAAAAAGAAAAATAAAAAGCAAAAAGATTTGCTTTTAGAGAGTATGCCAGAAAATGCTGAAACAGTTGAAGAAATTAAGGAAGATAAAAAGGATTAGTTGTCTAAACCAACAAGGTAATCTATTGATACTTTAAAATATTTTGAAATTGCAATCAAATTTGAAAGCGTAGGCTCTCTAAGCCCATTTTCCCATAGACTTATAATACCTTTGCTAACTCCTAAAATCTTGGCAAGTTCAATTTGTCCAAGATTTTTTTCTTGTCTTAAAAGTTTTAAATTATCTTTAAACCTATTCATTATTATAATTTTCTCACAAGTGTAAGAAAAATACTTGACATCTTACAAAAGTAAGAATATAATTAAGTAGAATTTTGTCGTTTGGAGGGATTATGAATCAAGATAAAAACAAAAAGGTAGTTGGGGTTCTATTAAGCCTTTTCTTAGGTTTGATTGGTTTGATAATAGGATTGTGTTTATATCCTTATAATAGTGAAGAGCGTAACACTTTTTTAAATGGTTGGTTGCTTGGATTTGTAATTTCGCTTTTAATTGGAGTAGTTTTCGTAATCATATATTTTTGTTTTTTAAGCAGCATAATCAATTCGGTACATTAATTTGATATATATCAAAAATTTTTAGAGTATTAAAATCATTTTTATTTTTTGAGAAATATGTTATAATTATCTCATAATATATTTAAGGAGAATATTATGGGATTGTTTAAGAAACAACTTTTAGAAGTTATTGAATGGAAAGATAGTTCAAAAGACACTATTGTCTATCGTTTCCCTATGCAAAAAAGAGAAGAGATTATGACAACATCAACACTTGTTGTTAGAGAAAGTCAAGTGGCTGTGTTTGTTCATAAAGGTCAAATTTGCGATATCTTTGAACCTGGAACATATAAATTAAAAACGGAAAATATTCCATTTTTAACAAAACTTTTGAGTTTGCCAACAGGATTTAACTCTCCTATCAAAGCGGAAGTTTATTTTATAAATACAAAGCAAATGACTGGTCAAAAGTGGGGAACTCAAAACCCAATTATGATGAGAGATAACGAATTTGGGAATGTTCGTTTAAGAGGCTTTGGTGTTTATTCTTTCAAAGTTGAAGATGCTGCAAAGTTTATGAAAGAAATGTTTGGAACAAATGAAGTTTATAGAACTGCAGATGTTGCTGAACAATGCAAACCAATGATTATTGAAGCAATCACAGATGCTATTGCAGAGAGCAAAATTTCTGCTTTGGATTTAGCAGCAAATTATAGAGAGTTTTCAGAAACCGTTGTAAATTATTCAACAAAATCTTTTGGACAATTTGGCTTAAAGCTTTGCTCAGTTGTCATTGAAAATCTATCACTCCCAGAAGATGTTGAAAAAGCGCTTGACGAAAGAACAAAACTTGGCGTTTTGGAAGACCAAATGGGAACATACACAAGATATCAAGCGGCACAAGCATTAAAAGAAGCAGCAAAGAACCCAAGCGGTGGAAATCTTGCTGGGCTAGGCGTTGGCCTTGGCGCAGGTTCAAGCATCGGTCAAATTTTTGGTGAAAACTTGTCAACTGAAAATAAAAAGAAAGTTAAAATGGCTACTTGCCCAAATTGCAATGAAAGGATAAAAGATGGTTCTAAATTTTGCCCATCTTGCGGACAAAAATTGGTTGCGGTTTGCCCAAAATGCGGAAAAGAAGTTGAGCAAGGTGCAAAATTCTGCACAGAATGTGGAGAAAAATTGAGCGTAAATAAAGTTTGTCAAAAATGTAATTGCGAATTAGATGCAAAGGATAAATTTTGCCCAAAATGTGGCACAAAATGCGACTAAATAAAATATGAGTGATACAGAAATAAAAAGCGAAGTTAAGATAACTAAAAATTGCTTGAGATGTGGTGGAACATTATCTTTTTCACCAAAACATCAAGCAATTTTTTGCAGTCAATGTGGCACAACTTACGATATTGAAAAGGATAAAAAGGTTGTCAAGCACAATTTGAATGAAATTCAAGATATAACTTTAGAAAACAAATTGTTTGCTGAAAATAACAGAGTGTTTAATTGTCCAAATTGTGGCAGTAGGCTTGTGCTTAACAAATATGAGTACACAAAAAAATGCCCTTATTGTGGCAGCGATAGCATAAAAAAGACGAGATTAAATCCAGGCATTTCTCCAGACAACATAATTCCTTTTAAGTTTGATGAAAAAGATGCAGCAGAAAAGTTTAAAGCAGCAATGAAAAAGAAAATTTTTGCACCAAATGAGTTTAGGAAAAAGCCAGTTACAGATAATATTTATGGATTATATATTCCAACATTTTCTTATGATGCAAAATCTCAAACTGCTTATCAAGGTAAAATTCGCGTGGAACACGTGAACATTGATTCAAACAATGTAAGAAATGTTACATATTCGTATCGCAATATTAGCGGCAAAATCGCGCTATCTCATTCAAATGTTTTAGTTGAAGATAGCCCAAGTTTGAACCAACTGGATTTGAACAACATAAAACCTTTCAATTATCAAGAACTATACAAGTATAATGACGATTTCATTCGCGGTTATACAGTTGAATATCACGAACATCCTGTAGCAAATTGCTCGGATATAGCACTGTCTCTTATACACATCTCCGAGCCCACGAGACTAGGCATGATCTCGT
>URAC01000003.1 GCA_900545735.1 uncultured Bacillota bacterium
ATTTTAAGTTCATTTAATTGTAAATTACATAAGAAAATTTTGAAAAGCGAATAAAAGGCTATTATGTCGAAAATTCGTTTATTTTGAATTATAAATTCTTTTAAGGGGGCTTAAATTATGAACTTTACACAAGATGTGCTTCTTGTACTTCTAATTGGTGTTATAGCGTCCGCTACTGACACGGACCTAGCAACAAATACAAATATTTTACTGCTAATTTTATTATTCCTTTCAACACAAGACAACACAAACAATGGCAGCTGCTGTTCATCAAATTTAGGCTGTGGACTATCTAGGACTTCCTTTTTCCCAATTTAACATTTGATTAATAAATAAAAAAAGATGTGCATTTTGCACATCTTATTTGCATTCCAAAAGCGTTTTACCTTGGCTGACTGCAACAGGTAGTTTTACAGTTAAATTTATTACGCTTGTCATTTCTTCCTTTAAAATGTTCTTAACAGTTTCTATTTCATTTTTAGGGCAGTCAACAATCAATTCATCGTGAATTTGAAGCACAAGTTTGCTTTCCAATTTTGCTTGTTGAATGCGATTATAAACACGCGTCATTGCAAGTTTAATGATATCTGATGCAGTTCCTTGAAGGGGCATATTCATTGCAACACGCTCGCCAAATTTATATAACGCTTTGTTTTCTGCTTGAAGTTCTGGAATAAATCTAATTCTTCCAAAAAGCGTTTTGGCATATCCAGTTTTTTTCGCTTCTTCAACGCATTCTTTCATATATCTTTTAACGCCTGGGAAGGTGTAGAAATATCTTTCTATATAATTTTTGGCTTTGACAACAGATGTGTTTAAATTTTGAGATAATCCATATTCGCTAATTCCGTAAATTATGCCAAAATTGACAGTTTTAGCAACGCGCCTTTCATTTGCTGTTATTTCAGAAATAGGCTTATCAAAAATATATGCTGCTGTGCTTGCGTGAATATCGTCGCCTTGTGCATAGGCTTTAAGCAAGTTTTCATCTTGGCTATAATGAGCCATCAAACGCAATTCTATTTGATTATAGTCTGCTGAAACAAGGTTGCCATCGGCAAATCTTGAAATAAATGCTTTTCTTAAATGCTTGCCTTCTTCATCTCTAATTGGCAAGTTTTGCAAGTTAGGGTCTGATGACGCAAGTCTGCCTGTAGATGTTTGAATTTGGCTGAAAGTAGAATGAATATATCCAGCATTTTTCTTGGCAATTTCGCAAAATGGTTCAACATAGGTCGCTAAAAGCTTTTGAACTTTTCTATATCTCAAAATTTGCGAAACGATTTCGTGTTGTTCTTCAATTTGAACTAAAACTTCAACGCTTGTTGATTTTTTAACATTTTTTGGAAGCACTAAGCCAAGTTTGTCGAACAAGATTTCCATCAACACTTTAGGGGAGTTAATCTTGAATTTTTCGCCTGCAAGTTCATAAATTTTTGATGTTATTTCATCAAGTTCTTCAGATAAAATTATTTTGGATTGTTCAAGTTCGTTAACATCAACTAACAGTCCATTTTTTTCCATATTAAACAAAACATCAACAAGCGGCATTTCAATCTTGTCAAACAAATCGTCAACGCCAAATTCCTTCATTTCATCTTGTAAAATTTTTACTTCATTAAAATAGCAAACAGGTGATGGAAGTTCGTTGACTTTTGTGCTTTTTGTTAAGACATATCTTGCGATAGCGATATCAAAAGCGTTGTTTGAAATGACAATATTGTAATTATCAAAAATGTGCATATGTTTTTTTAAGTCATAGCAGATTTTTAAAATGCTTTTTGATTGAAAAATTGGTGCAAGTTGTTTGATTGCATCTTCTAAAGTTAAAGTTGATGAAAACATTGAGATATCTTCATTGAAGACATATTCAAAATTAGGTGAGCAGGCCATTTTAAATCCATTTGTAAAATCAAAAGCGATGCGACCTTCTTCTTTGATATATTTGATGACTTCATTCAATTTTTCAATGCTTTCTATCTTTACAGTTTCATATTCAGTGCTGTTAGGCTTAACTTGCTCTTGAATGTTGTCTGCGAAGATTTCATTTCTTCTCATCAATGATTTAAAATCATATCTCTTAAAAAATTCATAAACTTTTTCATTGTATGGGAAAGTGTATTTTAAATCTTCAAGTTTATATTTTAAGTTTACTTTTCTATCTATTGTGGCAAGGCGTTTTGAAATCTCTGCCATTTCTTTACCATTAATCAATTTTTCTTTAACGCTTTGCTTGGAAATTTTATCAATATTTGCATAGATGTTATCTACAGTTCCAAATTCTTCAAGTAGTGAAAGGGCGGTTTTGTCGCCAATTCCGCTTACGCCTGGAATATTGTCTGAAGCGTCGCCGCGCAGCGCTTTATATTCAACAATTTGACTTGGAGTTAACCCCATAAGTTCCTTTAATTTTTTCTCATCAACTGCCTCAATCTCGCTCACGCCTTTTTTAGTGAAATATACAGTTGTTTTGTCGTCTATTAATTGAAATAAATCTCTATCGCCTGAAAGTATGATTTTTTCAACATTTTCTTCTTTGGAAATTGTACCAATAATGTCATCTGCTTCAATGCCATTTTTTTCAAAATATTTGATGTTCATACTGTTTAAAAGTTCTTTCAATATAGGCATTTGAACGGCAAGTTCTTCCGGCATACCTTTTCTTTTGCCTTTATATTCAGCATATATGTCGTTTCTAAAAGTTTTTTTAGCAAAATCAAAAGCAACGGCGATGTATTTTGGCTTGTATTCTAAAATACTTTTTGTCAAAATGTTTGAAAAGCCATAAACTGCGTTTGAAAACTCTCCAAATTGATTTGTCAAAAGTGGAAGAGCATAAAAAGCCCTATTTACAATGCTATTGCCGTCAATGATTAATAATTTTTCCATAGATTAATTATAACCCAATTTAACGATTTTCACAAGCAAAATTGAAAGTTGTATTTTAAAGTGCTTAAACATTTTGATAAAAAATTTTTTCGTTATATAATGACAGTCGGAGGATTTATGGAACAACTTAGAGGAACAACAATATGTGCCGTTAAAAAAGATGGCAAAACTGCAATCGCAGGTGATGGACAAGTAACTATGCAACAAAGCGTTATTTTTAAAGACAACGCTGTTAAAGTTAGAAGAATTTATAATGACCAAGTTATAATAGGATTTGCTGGTGGCGTGGCAGATGCTTTTAGTTTGTGTGAAAGATTTGAAGAAATGTTAAATAAATATTCTGGAAATTTGATGCGTAGCGCTGTTGAACTTGCTCAACTTTGGAGAAGTGATAAAGCTCTTAGAAAACTTGAAGCAATGATGATTGTTGCAGACAAAGAAAAATTACTCATAGTTTCTGGAATGGGTGATGTAATTGACCCACAAGATGGCATTTGTGCTATTGGCTCAGGTGGAAATTATGCTCTTGCAGCCGCTAAAGCATTAATTGAAAATACAAATCTATCTGCTAGAGAAATTGCAGAAAAATCACTTCGAATTGCTGGCAAAATATGTGTCTTTACAAACGACCATATAACAGTTGAAGAAGTATAAGGAGAGAAGTATGAATTTAACACCAAAACAAATTGTTGACGAATTAAATGAATATATTATTGGTCAAGATGAAGCAAAAAGAGCAGTTGCTATTGCGTTGAGGAATAGATATAGGCGCAGCAAATTGCCTAAAGAGATAAGGGAAGAAATAACACCAAAAAATATAATTATGAAAGGTCCAACTGGGGTTGGAAAAACGGAAATTGCAAGAAGGCTCGCAAAACTTGTAAAAGCACCTTTTGTAAAGATTGAAGCAACAAAATACACCGAAGTGGGCTATGTTGGCAGAGATGTTGAAAGTATGGTCAGAGATTTGGTCGATGTTTCAGTCCGTATGGTCAAAGATGAAAAACAACACGAAGTTGAAGAAAAAGCAAGAAATGTTGTTGAAACAAAACTCTTTGATGCTTTGTATAATGCCAAGAAAAATCAAAATCCTGAATTAGATAGAGAAGTCTTTAAAAAGGAATATGACGAAGGCAAATTTAACGACGATATGGTCGAAATTGAAGTTAAAGAAGCCCCAAAAGCAATAGGAATTATGCCTGGCGCTCCTGAAATAAGCATTGGCAATGTTTTTGAAGGCTTATTCCCTAAACAAAAGCGTAGAAAAAAAGTTAAACTAGTTGAAGCAAAAGAAATCTTGCTCGCTGAAGAATGCGATAAGTTGATTGATGACGAAAGCGTAAATGCTGAAGCATTAAGAAGAGCGGAAGAAGAAGGAATTATCTTTATTGATGAAATAGATAAGGTTATTGGCAAAGGCGGCAATGTTGGCTCTGGCCCTGATGTTTCTCGCGAGGGCGTTCAAAGGGATATTTTGCCAATAGTTGAAGGCTCCACAGTTTCCACAAAATATGGCAATATCAAAACTGACTATATTCTTTTCATTGCTTCTGGCGCTTTCCACGTTTCAAAAATTGAAGATATGATTCCAGAATTGCAAGGAAGGTTTCCAATTAGGGTTGAATTGAAAAATTTGACAAAGAACGATTTTGTTAAAATCTTATCTCAACCTAAAAACGCTGTTACAATGCAATATGCAAAACTTTTGGAAGTGGACAATATCAATCTTAAATTTACAGATGAAGCGTTGGAAGAAATCGCAGAAATTGCAGAAGCGGAAAATGAAACTCAAGAAAATATTGGCGCAAGAAGGTTGCACACAATAATTGAAATGTTGTTAGACGATATTTCTTATAATGCAACAGGTGAACAGCCATTGACTGATGTAGTTATTGACAAAGCGTATGTTCAAAAGGCTTTTTCAGAAACTAAGAAAAAATTTGATTTGAAAAAATATATTTTATAATTATGGAACAATTTAAACGAACAATAATGCTTTTAGGCGAAGATAAATTTGAAAAGTTGAACAAAAGCCATATTTTAGTTGTTGGCGTTGGCGGTGTTGGCGGATATGTGGCTGAATTTTTGGTGCGAACAGGTGTTGGAAATATAACAATAGTAGACCAAGATGTTGTGGATATAACAAATTTGAATAGGCAAATAATAGCAACAAATTCCACATTGAATATGCCAAAAGTTGAAGCATTGAAAGCAAGGCTGTTAGATATCAATAAAAATTTGAAGATTAATTGCATATATGAGCGTGTCAGCGATGAAAATGTCCAAGAAATTTTAAAACTTGACCATTTTGATTATGTCATTGATGCAATAGATAGCACAAAAGATAAGATAAGTTTGATTTGCAATTCTAAAAGGCTCAATTTGCCAATCATTTCAGCGCTAGGGGCTGGAAATAGAACTGGCTTGCCAAATTATGAAGTCAAAGATATTTATAAAACATCAGATGACGGCTTGGCACGCGTTATTAGAAAAGCATTGAGAGAAAATGAGATTGCAAGTTTAGATGTTGCTATTTCAACAATAAAGCCTGTAAAACCAGTTCAAGAAAATGACTCAGGTCAACGAAATATTGGCTCTCTAGTTTATTTTCCTGCTAGTTGTGCGGCCGTAATTTCAAGTTATGTTGTAGAAAAATTAACAAATTAGCATAGTTTATTTGCAAAATTTTACAAATATGTTTATTATCATAATAAGGGTGAAAAATGGAAAAAAATATTATATCAAAAGAAGCAAAAATTGAAGAAGTAATGAAAAATAAAGCGCTAGTTTCATATAGCGATGGAGAAAACACAAAAAAGGTAGTAGCGCGCGTTAAAAACAAAAAAATTGGTGATGTTGTAACGCTTTATAAGGCTCCAAAACTTAAAACTTGGCAAAACTTGTTGCTAATTTTAATGCCTTTATTCTTGTTTTTATGTGGCTTTGGCTTTGGCTTTTTCTTTAAAAACGACTTATATCATTACATATTAGCTGCATCACTTGCAGTTTTTGGCTTTGCTACTGCGGCAGCTATAAAGTTGATTATAAATAAATTTGCAATTCAAGCATATTATTGCGAATAAAAGGCAAATTAAAAAAGAGGTGTTTTATGAAAGTTGTAAATGAAAAAGAATTTAATGATATTATCAAAAGCAAAAAAGTTGTATTGGTTGATTTTTTTGCTACTTGGTGTGGGCCTTGCAGAATGCTTTCTCCAATCCTTGAAGAAGTAAGCGAAGAAGCAAATGGCGAATATGAAATTGTTAAGGTCGATGTTGATGAAAGTTATGACCTTGCAAAGAAATTTGGCATTATGAGCGTTCCAACAATGATTATCTTCCAAGATGGCGTGGAAGCGGAAAAAATTATTGGACTTAGGTCAAAAGATGATATAGTCGAAACAATAAAAACATATCTATAATTTAAAATTCAACAAAATATAACTTATAAGTTCCCATATTTATTTGGGAATTTTATTTTTTTGAATTATAATGCAAGCATGATTTGGGTTGTAATAGGCGTTATAGTTTTGTTTTTGATATTGGCTCTTTCAATAGCCACATATTCTGGCGCGCAATTACAAGACACTTATGAAAGATATAGCCACGAACCTTGCTATGCAAAGATAACCGGCGGGCAATTTGCACTTATGGTTGCAGAAAAAATAACTCATAATAGGATTAAAGTTGCTAGAACGGCAGGAGTTCTTACTGACGCTTATAGCACGCGTGCTAAAACTGTTGTTATATCAGACGAAACTTGTGATACTGCCTCAGTTGCAGCATTGACCATCGTTGCACACGAATTTGGCCACGCATTGCAAGATTTAAACAATTCTAAAAAATTTAGATTAAACATCATTTTGATGAAAGTAACTAGATGGCTTGGATATTTTATGATGCCACTTGCATTGATTGGGCTGTTTATCTTGCTTGTTTTTCAAGATTTGTATGTTGTTGGCATAATTTTATTAGCTTTGAGTGCTTTGATATTTTTAGTTGCTTTACTACTCAAATTTTTATCAATTCCATTAGAGCGTGATGCTTCTCATCGCGGTTTAAAAATTCTAAAAGAAATGAATGTGATGGAAGAAGATGAATTAAAAATGGCTCAAGAATTATTGCGTTCAGCACTTTTAACTTATATAGGGGACTTTTTGCGCGCTATATTATGGTGGACTTTCTTGACAAGACGCTCAAAAATGTTTTAAATTATAAACAAGCGTAATAAAATATTATAAAAGGAATGAATTTATGGGATTTGCATATTGGGAATATATCTTAATGGGAATAATTTTAATTCCAGGTTTAATTTTTGCAGCAATCGCTCAAGCAAGAGTTAACAGTGCATATAAAGAATACTCACAAGTTATGTCAAATAAAAATATTGCAGCAAAAGATGCGGCAAGGCAAATTTTAGATGGCGCAGGGCTAAGCAATGTTTCCATTGAAAGCGTTAGCGGCAGATTGACAGACCATTATGACCCTAAAAGCAATGTCGTTAGGTTGTCAGAAGATATCTATAACTCAACCTCCATCGCAGCCTTAGGTGTTGCAATGCACGAAGTAGGGCACGCAATACAACATAATAAAGGCTATATTCCAGCCAAAATTAGAAGTTTTGCTATCGGCTTTTCAAATATTTCTTCATATTTTTTGTGGCCTCTAGTTATAATCGGTTTGGTTTATAATTTCTTATATTTTGATGGCATCATTGGCACAATTTGCCTTTGGTCAGGAATTGCATTCTTTGGGCTTGCAGTGCTTGTCAATCTTGCAACTCTTCCAGTTGAATATAACGCCTCAAATAGAGCGTTAAAGATACTTGAATCAACAAATATGTTGGACGAGTCTGAACTCCCTGGTTGCAAAAAAGTGCTCAGAGCGGCAGGATTAACTTATGTTGCAGCACTTATTGTTTCTATATTGAATTTATTAAGGTTTGTTTTAGTGTTTGCTAGGGATAAAGATTAAACAAATTGACCATTTTTTCGACATTTATATAAATCGAACCCAAAAATTTTGTAATTTTTTGTAAAAATTTACAAAATTTTTTATTTTATTTGATTTTTGTAAAAAATGTGTTATAATATTTTTCGAAAATGAAAACAGAAAAGAAAATAACACAAGAAATCCTTAAAGAATTAGGTATATATGAACTTCGCGAACTTGCAAGGCAGGTTGGCGTGGAGTCCCCAACAACAAAAAAGAGAGCAGAACTTTGCGAGCATATTTTAAAAATATCTTCTGGAGAAATGCAACCAACAAATGCTAATCCAAATAAAGGAAGGCCTCCAAAATCTGTTTCAAGAGCGTTAGGAATTGCTCAAGAAGTTTTTCCAAAGGAACTTTTAAATTTAAAAACGCCTAAAAAACAATCTGAGCTATGTTTTTCTAATATTTTAAAATTTTCACAAAATCAACTTGTAAATTTCAATAGAGATGATGAGCATAATGTTGAAGGCTATATAAAAATTTATATGGGCAAATTTTATCTTTTGAACAAAGAGATATATCCTTTTAATTCAACAAAAGTTGTTTATATTCCAGACAATTTTATGGAAGAACTATCTCTTAGAGAAGGAGATAAAATTCAAGGTTTTGCTAATTTTATCAAAGAAGATGAAGAGTGCGGAACGCTATCTCAAATCAATTTTATAAACGACAACGATGTGGCAAATCATTTGGCTATAAGAAAAAATTTAAACACAGACCTTGCCTTCAAAGCATCAACAAAAGTTAATGTTTTAGATAAAGAAGTAAATAAAGGTTCAAGGCTATTGTTGTGTGCTAAAGATTCTCTATCTGCAAATGAAAAGTTAATCGATATGGTCGATAATGATGAAAGCAACACAAAATATATTTTTGTTGGAACCGAACTTTCGCCTGAAGATTTGTTCTTCATTCAATCAAGGCAAAAGATAAACAAATTTATGACAGGATATGGTCAAGATTTGCAATTAGTATCACAAAATATCAATAATGCCATAAAGTTTGCCGACACTTTGTTAAAAGATGGCAATAAAATCAACTTTGTTATTTTTGATGTATATGGCTTGTTGAACAGTTTAGATATGATTTATGCCAACGAAGCTTGTGGAGAATATCACAATCATAAAGTCAATTCAATTTTGCTTATTAAAAAATTGATTGGGCTTGGCAGGGCAATTTCAGAAGAAACATTTATCAACACTATTTCAGTTGTCTTTGACAATGAAAAGGAAAAAAACTTTGTCAAAGAAGACTTAGAAAACATATTAAATGAAAAAATTGAAATACAATAGTTAATATTGGCAATAATAAGAGCGTGAAAAAGTCTATCTTTTCCAAGCTCTTTGTTTTTTTTATTAGTTTAGTATATTTTGCATTGCTAACTTTGTCGTTATGCGGTGTTATTTTTCCAATGTATAAAAATTGGTTTTCTTATGCTCTAATAGCGCTAGCGTTAATGTTGTTTCCAAGATATATTTTCTACGGAATAGACACAAATCTTTGGGCTGGTTTAATCCTTTTATTATGTGGAGCTTTTGGAATTTTGTCCAATTTTTATAGATTAAATTTGATTTATAACTTTGTGGGTTACATTTCTGCTATTGGAATTTCTTCATTTATAATTTTCTTGCTCTTTCGACAAATTTTTCACTTTAAAATATTTACATTTTCGCTTTTGTTTGATATAATCTTAGTCGTATATGCTAATGGTTTAACAACATTATGGGCAATGATTTTATCATTATCGCTGACTGCTAGCATCGCAATAATTTTTGCTGTTAAAGCAATAATATCAAACACGAGGAAAGTATGAAATTTTCTAATCAAAAAAATGGATATAATAAGGAAGAAGTAGACAAATTTCTTGCTGAATTGGCAAAAGAGAAAGAAGAATTAATAACTGAAAAAAATGCAGAAATTGCTAAATTAAAAGCGGAAGTTGCTTCTATTCAAGGGAAAAGTGATTCTATCGCTCTTGCTTTAACTGCTGCTGTTGACAAAGCGAAAGACATTGAAGAAAGTTCAAAAAATATATATAAACTAAAAATTGAACAACTTACGATTTTATATTCAAAATGGGAAACGCTCCTTAATGAAATGTTGAGGAAATATCCTGCTATTAGTGAGGTTTCTAATGTTAAGGAGGATATGCTTAAATTGAAAAATTCAATCAGCGGTGCTTTAAAAGACGACTTTAATGTTGAAATTATGAAAACAAATCCTGCCACAGACCCAATCAGGGCATTATTAAATAAATTGACTGGAATGAAGGCAAGGAGTTTAGAAGAAAAAAGAAATAATCAAGTCAAAATTGAGAGAAAGACAAAAGTCAGTTCACAAGATAAAACAGAACTTGTAAAACTTGAAGAAAAAGCGCCCAATATCAAGCCTATTGTAGATATCAAACTCAATGAAAATGATAGTGGCAAATATGATAATTTGGTGGACAAATTTTTAGATTCTGATGAAGAGAATGACAGCGCGTTTGCCAAAGCGTTAACAGTAAGCAAGCCAACAACTTCTGCTTTTGTTCCAAACGAAACTGGATTTGACTTAAATGAGTGCATTAACCCAACAGACGATTTGTCAGAAATTATGAAGTCCTTTGATTTTTATGAAGCGAATTAACAGCAAGCACTTTGCTGTTTTTTTATGTCAAATTATTTGACAACTTTATAATAAATAGATAAAATAAATTCATAGATATTTTGGTGGGGGAAAATGAAACAAAAAACTTTGCATAAGATTTACATTTCAATAATTGCAATTTTGTTGTTGCTTTTTATTTCTTCGCTCGTTATGGGAGTAACAGGCGCTTGGTTTGGAACAAAAAGAGAAATTTCAGGCAAAGTTCAATTAACTCCTGGTATTAAAGTAGATTTTGGCTATAACTTGCCAAATCCAACAATAGAGTATGATGAAAGCACAAGTGAATTTTGGCTTTTAAAATATGATGTAAGTTCTTATTCTGAATTGACAGATGAAACGACCGTTTCAAGGCTTGATGTGTATGATGTTAGACCAAATGATAAAATTGCAGTTGTCAATCCAATTTTAACATCTTTAACGACAGACAACTTTTATTTGCGTGCAAAATTGATTTATAGAGATGAAATTACAAATGAAATTTTGACCGATGAACAAATGAACGAAGCATTTGGAACGCAAACACCAATCAATTTTGGAGATAATTGGCTTGTAGACGAAAATGGTGAATGGGCATATTATGTTGGCAACCTATCTGCTTGGACTGGCGGGGTAGCAAATGCTGAAGATTTATTATTGATAGAAGAATATATGCAAGTGTCATTTTTCAACACTTCAACAAGCAATGCAATAAAATTTACACCTTTTGAAATGGCGGGTGGAGCAGTGGAGCATTTTTCTTTCACTGGATTCAATGTAATCTTGCGTATTCAAGCGATAGAAGCCGCTTATGTGAATGAACAATTTTTTGCATAATCTTTTTTAAATAAAATTTGTCAAAAAATTCAAAAATTTTATAATTTCCTATTTTAAATTTCAAATAAATGTGTTATAATCAAATCGAAAGAAAAATAAAGTTAATTATTTAACTTTATTTTGTTGTAACTGAATTTAAAACTAGCGGGGTTTAATTAGTGGCTAAGGATAAAAAAACATCTAAAAAGAAAAATATTCGCTTATTTGTTGGCATAGGTTTGATTGCTCTTTCAACTCTATGTTTTATTCCATTGTTTACAGGGCTAATTGGCTTTTTAAAACATTTTTTGCTTGGCACTTTTGGCCTTTTTGCCTATCCACTTTTTATTTTAACTTTCATAATTGGCGTAGCACTTATCAACAAAAGAAAATATGTTATGCCTGCTAAATATGTTGTATATATTTCTTGTGCATTAATCAGCCTTTTAGCCATTATTCAAATGGCAGTTATGCACACTTTTGAAGGTGGATTTTTTGAGTTTTTAGGCGCTTGTTACACAAAACAATTAACGCCAGGCGGAATCATTATTGGAATATTTTTAGCACCAATAAAATACACTTTGAACAACATAGGCGCATATGTTATTTTTTCAATTTTGTTTATTGTCTTTACTTGGCTAACAATAGACTTTTTAATCTATATGAAAAAGAATGCCGATAAAGGCAAGGTCATAAAAGTTGTTAAAGATAAGGCAGAAGAGGAAACAACAAAAAATAAAGAGAAAAAAGAAAAAGTTGTTGAAAGAGAAATTAAACCTGTTGTAAATGAGAAAAAAGGCGAATGGATTGTAGACAGCGAAGGCAATCTTATAGGCAGGGAAGGGGAAGAGATAACAACGCTCTCTAAACTTGATAAAGCCATTGAAAAAAGAAAGAAGAAAGAAAAAGAACAAGACACAAAAATAACCTTGAATGCAAAAATTGAAGAAGAAAACAGCTCTGAAATGGCCGCTAAAAGGAAATTAGGGCTTATTAAAAGCGGAGTTATTGAAACAAGTGAGAACATAGCAAAAGAACCAGCAACACCACTACAACAAAAATTGCAAAATCACGAAATTTCAAGAAAAGACTATATTTTAACGCCACCTAATTTTTTAGATGTCGTTTCTTATGCCAATAAATCGCAAAAAGTTGTCAATGAAAATGTTGGAAGCACCTTTGCTAACGAAATTAACACAACTTTTGCATCAATGAAAAATGAAAGCAATCAAATTACGGAACCTGAAAAGGTTTTTCACGAAGATGGGCTCTCCTTTTTCAAAAGCAAAATAACGGAAAATAAAGGCAATTTTGTAGACTTAGATGCAGACTTTGACAATCAATATGTTTCAAAAGAGCAAACAAACAATCAACAAGAAGAAATGCCTGAAGAAGTGGAAGAAGATAATATTTCAACAGCAAAAGCAGGGGAGATTATCAATCAAATTTTCAATGATGAAGAAAAGACAATAAATATTAAGGCGGAAGAAATCAAGCCTAAAAAAGAGAGCATTCAACTTGAAATTCAAGGAGCAGAGAAGAAAAGTCAAGTTGAAACACCAAAGAATTATTATAAAAAACCACCTAAATATGTTCGTCCACCTATTGACTTATTGCAAACAATAGAGAATAATAATTTTGATATGCAAGCAAGCGTTCAAGAAAATGCACATAAACTGGAAGAAAGTTTGGTCAATTTCAACATTCCTGCAAAGGTTGTTAGAATTGTTATTGGCCCAGCAGTTACAAGATATGAACTTGAAATGCCTGTTGGAATTTCCGTCAAGAAGATTTTGTCGCATCAAGACGATATTGCATATTCTATTGCTTCAAACGGAAACATTCGTATTGAAGCACCAATTTTAGGTAGAAGTGCAGTTGGAATTGAAGTCCCAAATGATAAAATTTCAACTATTGGAATAAAAGAAATTATCAATTCAAGGGAGTTTATTGAAGCAAAGCAACCTCTTACTTTTGCACTTGGAAAAGATATTAATGGAGATATAAAACTTTGCGACCTTGCAAAAATGCCACATCTATTGGTTGCTGGCGCAACTGGTTCGGGTAAATCTGTATGCTTAAACTCAATAATTATTTCATTGATTTATAGGACTTCGCCTGAAGATTTAAGGTTGATTTTGATTGACCCTAAACGCGTAGAATTTTCTATTTATGATGGCTTGCCACATCTTTTACAACCAAGAATAATTTCAGATATAGACAAGGCAATCAATGCTCTTAACTGGGCGATTGCAGAAATGGAAAGAAGGTTTAGCCTTTTCCAAAATGTTCGCGCTAAAAATCTTGCAGAATACAATATGAGCCAAGCAGTTGTTTCAGGTGAACAAGAAAAATTGCCATTTATCGTCATTATTATTGATGAGCTTGCTGACTTTATGATTCAAGCGAAAAAGGACCTAGAAGATAAAATTGCAAGGCTTGCAGCGAAAGCGCGTGCTTGCGGCATTCACTTAATTTTAGCGACACAAAGGCCATCAGTTAATGTCATCACTGGAACAATCAAAGCAAACTTCCCATCAAGAATTGCTTTTGCAGTTATGAGTTATGTAGATTCTAAAACAATCATTGACTCTGCTGGTGCAGAAAAATTGCTTGGTAAAGGCGATATGCTTTATTTCCCAAGTGATAGGCCAGAACCAACAAGAATTCAAGGCTGTTTTGTTTCAACAAAAGAGACTGAACAAGTTGTTGAATTTATCAAAGCAAATAATCCTGCTGAATATGATATGGAAATAGCAAAGACTTTAACAGCATCTCCAAAAGCGGCGTTTGCAGACAATGCCACGGAAGGCTCGTTCGATGAACTGATGCCAGCAGCATTGAAATATATTATTGAAAATGGTCAAGCTTCAATAACTATGATTCAACGCAAATTTGAAGTTGGATTTCCTAGGGCAGGAAGGATAATGGATCAAATGGTCAAAGCAGGCTATATTTCAGGCGCAGATGGCTCTAAACCTCGCTCTGTTTATATAACTATGGAACAATGGGAAGCATTGTTTGGCGATGATGGAGAATAATTTATGACAAATGAAGAAATGACGATTGAAGATTTAAAGAATAAAAAAATTGCATATATTTCTTTAGGGTGTGATAAAAACAGAGTCGACCTTGAAGAAATGATGCATTCTATTGAAGATTTTGGCATTCAAATGGCAAACATCGAAGATGCGGACATTGTTTTGATTAACACTTGCGCATTCATATTGCCTGCAAGGCGTGAAGCTATAGACAACATTGTTGAAATGGTTGAACTTAAAAAACGCGGAAAACTTGAAAAAGTTATTGTAACAGGTTGTTTAAATCAAAGATATTTGGAAGAGTTAAAAAACTATTTGCCAGAAGTTGATGCCTTTATTCCAATAAAAGAAAACGAAAGAATAGTTGAAGTTATTGCTGATACATATAATTTAGAAATTATCAACAAGAAAAATCAACACAAACAAAAAGCGATGACTCCTAAACATTATGCATATTTAAAAATTTCTGATGGCTGTAACAACGGCTGCTCTTATTGCACAATTCCAAGAATTAGAGGAAGATATCGCTCTGTGCCATTTGAAGATGTTATAAAAAGGGCAAAAGAACTTGTAAGCGATGGCGCAAAAGAACTCATAATTGTTGCGCAAGACGTTACACGCTATGGAATTGACTTATATAAAAAATATAGGCTTGTTGAACTTTTAAAAGAGTTGTCAAAAATTAAAAATTTAAAATGGATAAGGCTGCATTATTTATATCCAGAACTTGTAACTGATGAACTTTTGGAAGAAATAAACAGCAATGACAAAATATGCAAATATTTAGATATTCCACTTCAACATATTGATGATAGCATATTGAAAAGTATGAACAGGCGTGCAGGAGAAAGCGAAGTTCGCGAACTAATCCAAAAAATTCGCAAAAATTATCCAAACATTTGTATTCGTTCGGCCTTTATTATTGGCTATCCTCACGAAACAAGGCTCAAGTTTAATAAATTAATCAACTTTTTGAAGGAAAGCAAATTGGAAGAAGTAGGATTTTTCCCTTATAGCCGCGAAGAAGGCACTAAAGCGTTCTATCTCAAACATCAAGTCCCTGAATTTATCAAACGAAAAAGAGTTAAGAAAATAGAGCAAGTTCAATCTGAAATTGCAAATGAAATCAATAAAGCACAAATTGGAAAAATCGTTGAAATCTTAGTTGATGAATTTGACAGCGAAAATGGATATTATGTTGCTCGAATGCAACAACAAAGTCCAAATGTCGATTTTAATGTGATAATTGATTGCAACGAAAATTTGACAATAGGGGAGTTTTATCAAGTTAAAATCTTAGATTTTGAAGGCTATTCCTTTGTTGCAACAACTAAATTAAACTAAACACTTTGAAATAATGAAATTGTTTGTTAATATCTTAAATAGAAGGAGTTTTTTATGACAATACCTAACAGAATTACATTAGTAAGAATAATAATGATACCATTGATGGCATTTTTCTATCTTGCAACATTTATTCCTTATGGAAAAATCGTAGCGTTAGCATTATTTATAATTGCAGCATTGACTGATTTTGTTGATGGATACATTGCAAGAAAATATAATATGGTTTCAGACTTGGGCAAATTTTTAGATCCAATAGCAGACAAACTTTTAACAACAACCGCATTGATTTTGGTCATTTGCGATGGCACAGTACCAAGCCCTTATGGAGCAATAGCAGCAATTATTATATTAGCAAGAGAATTTGCTATTTCTGCGTTTAGACAAATTGCTGCAACAAAAAACTTTGTTATGGCTGCAGATTGGTGGGGTAAAATCAAGGCTAACCTTCAATTTTTCTCTTTTGGGGCTTTGATGTTGTTATCTTTCTTTTACACAGATACAAATATCTCAGGCGTTGGGCTTGAAGTGTTTGAAATTATAAATTGGGTTTTGCTAGGTTTGGCAGTGCTTTTAACCATAATTTCAGGCGTCAACTATTTAGTTAAAAATAGAGCAGTATTAAAGAGCAATAAAGATGAAAAATAGCATTTTTAAATGTTTTGGAATAACAAAAACAGATGTAACTTCCATACTTTCAGACATCTTCGCAAATAGCGAAGGTGTTTTGATTGCTTTGCAAGAAGATGGCCCTGTTGTAACAATCAAAATTGATGCTGATGAAAGCAACAATCGCATTTTAGACAAAACAGCGGAAATTTTTCAAAGATTAAACAACTACATCTATGCAGAGGAAGATATCTCTGTTTATGAAGCAGTTTTTAGATTGCTAAAATTAAATAATCTAACGCTTGCAACTGCGGAATCGATTACTGCTGGCAATGTTGCAGCTAATTTTGTTAAATTTAATAGCGGTGCGAGCCAAATACTCCTTGAAGGAAATGTTGTGTATACAAATAAGGCAAAAATGCGTATGCTAGATGTTCCAGAAAGCGTTTTAGAAAAACATACTGCTGTCAGCGTTGAAACAGCTTATGATATGGCAAAAGGTTGTTTAAATAAGAGCGGAGCAGACATTGTAATTGCAACAACTGGATATGCTGGAGGGGATAATAATCCTGACAATGGGCTTGTTTATATCGCTATTGGCGATAAAAAGAAAATTGATGTATACAAAAACATTTTTGAAGGCAATAGAGAAGAAGTTATCGAAATAGCGACAATGGCAGCATTCTTTTATTTAATTAAAAAATTGCGTAAAAACGATTTCTTTTTAGAAAAAAATATTGTATAATAAATGTTGAAAATACATTAAAAGGATAAAATTATGGCAGATAAAGGAAAAATTCATTCATTAGATGACGCACTTGCACAAATTGAAAAGCAATTCGGCAAAGGTGCAATTATGAGGCTTGGAGATGCTCCAATTCAAAAGGTTGATGTTATAAGCACTGGCTGCTTATCACTTGACTTGGCTCTTGGTATTGGCGGTGTTCCAAGAGGAAGAATTATTGAAATTTATGGACCAGAATCATCTGGTAAAACAACTGTTTCCTTGCACATTTTGGCAGAAGCACAAAAAGCAGGCGGAACAGCAGCGTTTATTGATGCAGAGCACGCATTAGACCCTATTTATGCTCAAAAACTTGGTGTAAATATCGATGAATTATATGTTTCACAACCAGATAATGGAGAGCAAGCACTTGATATCTGCGAAACTCTTGTAAAATCAGGCGCAGTTGATATCGTTGTTATTGACTCCGTTGCTGCATTGACACCAAAAGCAGAAATTGATGGCGAAATGGGTGACGCTCATATGGGCTTACAAGCAAGGCTTATGAGCCAAGCACTTAGAAAAATAACTGCAATAACTGCAAAGAGCAACACTTGCGTTATTTTCATCAACCAATTAAGAGAAAAGATGAACACAATCGGCTTTGGAACACCTGAAACGACAACAGGCGGAAAAGCATTAAAATTCTACGCAAGCATAAGGCTTGATGTTAGAAAAATTGAATCTTTAAAAGATAGCTCAAACGAAGTTTATGCTTCTAAAACCAAAGTTAAAGTTGTTAAAAACAAACTTGCACCACCATTCAAAACTGCAGAATTTGAAATTGTATTCGGTAAGGGCATTTCAAAAGAAGGAAATATCTTAGACCTTGCAGTAGACAATGGCCTAGTTCAAAAAACTGGCGCTTGGTATTCTTATCAAAACAACAAGATTGCACAAGGAAGGGAAGCAGCAAAATCATTCTTGCTTGCAAATCCAGACATTTTAAGCACACTTGAACAACAACTTAAAGAAAAGTTAATGAATAACAATTAGCGTTTAAATATCATATAAATTCTTAAATGGAATTTATTTATAACAATACAAAAATTAATTATGAAATAAAAGGAAACGGCGAGAAACTCGTCGTTTTTCTTCACGGTTGGGGAGCGGGAAGCGAAATGTTTTTGCCTTTAGCAAAAGAGATTTATAAAGAAGGAAATTCTTTTTTATTTATAGATTTTCCACCTTTCGGCAAAAGTGAAGAGCCTAAAACTGTTTGGACAATTCAAGATTATAAAGCTATGACTTTACAAATAATTCAACATATTCTTGATGAGCAAAATTATACAAGTCTGGATATTATTTCACATTCATTTGGGGGAAGAATTGCCATTCTGCTAGCAAGCGAAAATGAATTAAAACTGAATAAACTTATCTTAATTGGCGCAGCAGGCATCAAACCCAAACGCGGATTGATTTATAAAACAAAAGTATTAAAATATAAAATTATGAAAAAATTTGCACCACAAAAAGCTGCAAATATGGGCTCTGAGGACTATAAAAAATTGTCTTTCACAATGAAACAGACATTTAAAAATATTGTAAGCACTGATTTGACTAGTTTATGCGACAAAATAAGTTGCCAAACATTGATCATTTACGGTCAAAAAGATAAAGAAACGCCAATTTATATGGCTAAAAAGTTGCATAAATCCATCAAAAATCCCAAGTTAATAATCGTTAAAGGTGCGCATCATTTTGTTTATTTAGAGCAATTAAACTTAGTGTCAAAATATGTTAATTTATTTTTAAATACTTGATAAAATCTATTTTCAAAAATTAATAAATGTGTTATTATGTACTTAATTAAAGTATATTGCATATTAATTTATGGAGAGATAATGAATTTTTTTAATGTTTCAAATCCAAATTTATACATTGGCATAGCGCTTGCGCTTTTAAATGCCGTTTTATTGTGCTTTGCAAGTTGTAAATTCTTGCAAATGATTCAACTTTCAGGTTATAAATTTAACGGCTATAGAACTTGGCTTGCAGACACTCACGCAAATTATTTTTCAAGAATTGCTATGTTGAGTTTCATAAGTTACGCTTGTATGCTGGTTTCTGCGGCGCTATTTAACTCATTCTTAGACAAACAAAGTTATTTTTCATACTTTGGCTTGATATTTTATCTATATTTTTCATTGATATTTATAATCAACATCTATCACGAGCCAAAGAAAACGCCTTTAAAACAAACATATAGAATGGATAGGCTTGTCGCTTGCTTATATATCCTTTCCGCAGGCGTTACATTTTTGGTCTATTGGCTATCTGAAGAATTTTTGCCAGATTTTTTGCCAGCAATTCCAACCATTGCATTAACTCCGCTTTTGATTCCAATTCTTGTATCACTAGCACATTTTATCACTTGGCCATTTGAAACCTTAAATAATAGAAGGTATATAATTAGGGCAAAGAAGAAACTCCAAAAATACCCAACATTAATCAAGATTGGCATTACAGGAAGCGTTGGTAAAACAAGCAATAAATTTATTTTAAATTCCCTCTTATCTGAAAAATATGATGTATGTATAACCCCACACAGTTTTAACACTCCTATGGGACTAACAAGGGTTGTTTTGGATTATTTAAAGCCAAATCACGATGTTTTAATAACTGAAATGGGCGCAAAACAAGTGGGTGATATCAAATTTTTGTGCGATATGATTCAACCAACTTATGGCATTTTGACTTCTGTTGGTAGCCAACATTTGACAACTTTTGGCACTTTGGAAAATATTGCAAAAACGAAAAATGAACTTATAAAATCTTTGCCAAAAGACAAGGGAGTTGCAATATTTAATGGCGACAATGAACCAAGTATGCCGCTTTACGAAAAATGTGAATGTAAAAAAATCTTAGTTTCAACAAAAGATGTCGCTTGCTTTGTTCACGCTGAAAATGTGAAGGCAACAGACAAGGGCACAACATTTATGCTTTGCATTGGCGACCAAAGCATAAACTGCAAAACAAAATTGCTAGGGTTGCATAACTTGCAAAATATATTGATGTGCTGCGCGCTTGCTTATGAACTTGGATTAACGCTAGAGCAACTAAAACTTGGAATAGCAAAAATAGAGCCTATAAATCATAGGTTAGAACTCAAAAAAGAAAATGGCCTTGTAATCTTAGACGATTCATTCAATTCAAGCGTAGAAGGCTCAAAATCCGCATTAGATGTCTTAAAACTCTTTGACAGCGGCAAAAAAATTGTTGTTACACCAGGGCTGGTCGAACTTGGCTCTTACGAACACGAAGCAAATTACAACTTTGGCAAGCAACTCGCTGAAGTTTGCGATTATGTCATTATTGTAAATCAAGTTAATAAACAACAAATTTCCGATGGCTTAAAAGATGCCGGCTTTGACGAAACTAAAATCATATATGCACTCTCGTTGTTAGATGCAAAATTAAAAATCAAAGATTTAGCCGAAAAAGGCGATGTCATCTTGTTTGAAAATGACTTGCCAGATAATTATACTTGATTAAAAAAACGCTCTCGATTAGGGCGTTTTTATCTTAATTTAACTTTTGTTGAAGCGTTACGCCTAATATCTTCCGAAATTGCAGCGTAATGTTTTTTTGTTGTGTTGACATCTTTATGTCCTAAAACATCTGCAACAATGTAAATATCTTGCGTTTCTCTATACAAATTTGTGCCATAAGTGCTTCTCAATTTGTGAGGCGATATCTTTTTAAGGGGAGTTACTGCCTGAGAATACTTTTTGACCAAATTTTCAACCGCTCTTGGCGTAATTCTTTTACGCTGCAAACTCAAAAACAAGGCTTTTTCATCTTTATCTATTGTTTCAATATCATTTCTAATTTTAAGCCACGAAAGCAAAGCATCTTTTACTTCATCTGAGAAATACAATACAACTTCATTGCCGCCTTTTCTCGTTATCTTAAAACTATTGTTGTTAAAATCAATATCATCAATATTCAATCCAACAAGTTCGCTAATTCTTATGCCAGTGCCCAAAAACACAGACATTATGGCCAAATCGCGCTCTTTTGTTATCTTGTTGTATCCTTGCTCGCGCTTTGTTAAATTTGTTGGATTTTCCGCTTGATTTAACAATTTTACAACTTCATCAACTTCCAATCTGATAATCTCTTTTTGGTGAATCTTAGGCGTAGAAATTTTTGTTATGACATTAGAAGAAATCAAGTCTGAATTGAATAAGAATTTAAAAAAACTCCTTAATGCAGATAGTTTTCTTGCTTTGCCTCGCTCTTTATTTATGTATGTTTTTCCATCTTTCTCATAATATGAAATGTAACTCAAAAATCTTTCTATATCTCTAGCCTTAACATTGTCTAAATCTTCCAAAGTTATGTCAACAATTTTTTTATTAAGCTTGTTTGATAAATATTCAAAGAATAGCCTTAAATCGTAGCCATAATTCAATCTTGTCAATGTGGACGAATTATTTTCTATTGCAATAAAAAAGTCTGGGACATAGTCCGGTAGGGTAGTCAAAATTTCAGAAAGCTTTTCTTGATTAATTATATCTCTTTCTTTATGATAAGAAATGTTTGTCATATATTGATATAATAATCTTTTCAAAAAATATTGTCAAATATAATAAAAAATATTTTTCAAAACATTCTTAAAATGCGCAAGTTTTTTGCATAATACCGCTATATGATGTAGAAATATTTGCATAATACTACTAGATAAATTAATCGAAACAAATATATAAAATTTGATTGTAAATTGAAAACATTTTAGTTATAATAATGACATAGAGGTAAAAATGTCTAAAAACAATTTAGCAATAATTGATAAATCTATAATTGAAAGTTTCGCAAGCGACATCGACACAAGCGATGTAGATGATTTAGTTTATAAATTTTCAGATTTATTAGATGATATAACGATAGACCTGGCAAATCATAATAAATTTGTAAATATTAACAATGTAGATTCTCGTTTGTTTGGAGATTTTGCAACTAAAACCAATTTTCAAGACTCAGATATTAACATCTATTTGTTGATTAAATCAGGGCAGTTAGAACTAAACACAATATCAGAACTTCAAAATAAACGCAAAATTTTATGGCGCAAAATCAAGCTTGCTTGGGCAAATCGTAAAAGTTCCAAAAAGAAAAGAAAGTTATTTTCAAATAAACGCAAGAATAAAAATGATGGGTTGATTACTGAAGAACAATTAAAAGAGAAAAAAGAAAAACCATACACCATATTGAATTTAAAAGATGATTATTTCGAATATATTGTGAATTTTATGTCGCAAATGACCGTTGTTTATAATTATCCTAATAAGATTACAGTGCTTTCAAAAGAAGAGTTAGGGTATAGAATTAACATTGTTCCAGCGTTTATTCACGACGATGAATTGAGGGTATGGGATTTCCAAAAAAACAAATTTAAGGTTTTATTTTTAGATGATGCTATATCTGCATTAAACAAAAAAAACGATGAGATAAACAAACTCAACTATTCGCAAAATGTTGAAAACAAAAAAGTTTCAAGAATAGTAAATAATGAGAATGTATTTTTAAAGATTATAAAGATTTATAAATCAATAACACATAATTTGTGGCAAGCGACAAATTTAGATTTTTTAGACAGTTTGATATATAATTGTCCAAACGAAATATTTGTAGGAAGTGTATACGAAGTGTTCGTCAAGTCGATTAACTTTTTAAAAAACGCTAATATCGCAGATTTTCGTTCAATATATAATCCAAATATATCAATGTTTGAATATGATGGATTTTCTATATATGATATAAAAGTGTTGATAAAAGAAATATCTAATTTAATAACGAATAGTTAATTGCATAGCACTACATTTTGCATTTTTAAATTTGCATATTACTATATTTGATAAAATCTTTAAAATAATTATGAAAATTGATTTAAAAAAGGAATTTGAACAAATCATACAAATTCCTTTTAAAAATAAACTTAACTATTCGCAAAATGTGTCTTTTGCGAATAGTTTAAATCTGATTATTTCAACTTTTTTCTTAAGATGTCGCCTGCTCTCAACGCATAATTGTCTGAATTTATAATTAATTTTTGTTGAACTTTTCTCGCTTCAACAATATTTTCTCCTTCTTCTGTTGTTATTTCTTTAACAAGCAATCTTTTATTAAAGGTATCATTTGGAGATAAAATTTCAAGTTCATCACCCACTTTAAACATATTGCGTTCTTCAACTAGAACTTTGCCATCTTTTTCATTTTCTAAGACTATTGCAACAAAATCGTGAGATGCAACAGGCATAGATTCTTTTAAATACTCTCTTTCTTCATTTGTATCAAAATAAAAGCCAGTTGTATATTGCCTATGGCTAGATTTTTGCGTTTCTTCAAACATTTTTGCGAGAAATTCTTCGTCATCAATGTTATCTATTGCCCTTCTATAGGCATTGACGACATTTGCTACATAATATGAAGATTTCATTCTTCCTTCGATTTTAAGGCTTGCAATGCCCGCCTCTTTAAGTTCTTTTAAGTGTTGAATTAGGCATAAATCTTTTGAATTTAAGATATAAGTTCCCCTATCGTCTTCTTGAATAGGAAATTCTTCATCAGAATTGACTTCTTTTATCTGATAAGCCCATCTACACGCTTGAACGCACGCCCCTTTATTGCTATCTCTGCCGCGTAAATAGTTTGACAGCAAGCATCTGCCTGAATAACTGATGCACATTGCACCGTGAACAAAAGTTTCGAGTTCAACTTCACTAGGCAATGCTCTTCTTATTTCTTTAATCTCTTGAAGCGAAAGTTCGCGCGCAAGGACAATCCTTTTGCAGCCTAATCCAGCGAAAAATAAAGCAGAATGAAGATTTGTTACATTTGCCTGGGTGCTTACGTGAACATCTAAATTTGGCACAACCTTTCTTGCCAAAGTGATTATTCCAATATCGCTGACAATAATTGCGTCAGTGCCAATTTGATAAAGATATTTTAAATAGTCTTCTAGGCCGTCAAAATCTGCGTTGTGAGCGACAATATTAACTGTTACATACATCTTTTTGCCTTGGCTATGAATGAGATTTGAAGCAATTTTTAATTCGTCCAAATCAAAATTGCCTGCAAAGGCTCTAAGTCCGTGGCTTTTGCCTGCTAAATAGACAGCATCAGCGCCAAAATATAGCGCCGTTTTTAACTTTTCCATATTCCCTACTGGGGCTAAAAGTTCCATATTATTTCTCCTAAGTAACTTTACTTTATAATAATTTTTCCCAATTATCAATGATGTTTAAAGCGTAATCAAAGGCGTTTTTAATCACCTTTTTATCTTTCAAATCAACGCCAGCGTCTTTTAAAAGTGAAATTGGGTCTTTTGTAGAACCAGATTTTAAGAAATTCAAATATTTTTCAGGCTCAGAAAGCAAAACTTTATACACGATATAGATCGCCGCGATTATGCCGATAGCGTATTTATAAACATAAAATGCGTTATAAAAATGTGGGATTCTGCTCCATTCATATTTGATTTCTGGCACAAGTTCAACATCTTTTCCAAAATATGTTTTGTTTAATTGATAATAATAATCATTTAAAACTTTTGCAGAAATCGGCTTGTCATTTTCATATTGTTCGTGCGCAAATTGTTCAAATTCTGAGAACATAAGTTGCCTAAAAGCCGAACCTTTGAGCTCGCTCAAGAAATGGTCATAATAATAGATTTTATCTGACTTATCGCTTGAATTTTCGCTCAAATATTTGAGTAAAAGCATCTCATTAACATTGCTTGCAACTTCTGCAACAAATATTGTATAGCCTGCTTGGTCAAAATTTTGAGTGCTATTTGAAAAATATGTGTGCATAGCGTGGCCAAGTTCGTGAGCAAGCGTAAACACAGAGTTTGTGTCGCCTATAAAGTTTGTTAAAACAACAGGATTTTTAGAATATGCGCCCCACGAGAACGCCCCGCTATCTTTATTTTCGTTAGGATAAATATCTATCCATCTTTCATTAACTGCCCTATCTATAAGCGCTTGATATTCTTTGCCTAATGGCAAAGTTGCCTTTTTGATTAATTCTATGGCTTCAGCAAAAGTGTAGGTCTTTTTAATGCCCTTTTCTTTTGCAAATTGGTCATATATAGCAAATTTATTTAGGCCTAAGCTTCGCTTTTTAACATCAAAATACTTATGGAAAACATACAAATTATCGTGTATTGCAGCAATAAGCGTGTCATATACTTTTCTGCTTGCTTCTTCGCTGTAAATTGACAAATCAAGGGTAGATTTAAACTTTCTAAGCCTTGTATAAAACACATTTTTCTTAACATTATGAATGTAATTTGATGCTAATAGATTATTGAACTTGCCATATGCGCCATTTAACGCCTTGATTGTGTTCTTTCTTAAAGTTCTATCGTCCGATTGCATAAGTTCAACATAATTTGAATGCGTCAAAGTGTGCTTTTTGCCTGTGCTATCCTTTGGAGAAGGAAATTTTAAGTCGCCATCATCAAAAACATCAAAATTCTCAGAAAATCCGCCAGCCATTTCCCCTGACATTGAAATGATTTTCTCTTCTTTTTCAGACAGAATCAACCTTCTATCCTTTATCATTCCTTTAAAATAATTCTTATATGGTGTTGTTGCTGCAAGCCTTTTCAAATCTGAAGTTTTATATTTTTTGATTTCAATATCAATAAAAGTTGTTTCAACGGAAAATTTTGACGCTAAAGTGTCCACTAGCGTCAATCTTTCGCGATAAAAGCTATTTGTTGCATCTTCACGAGTTTTTAAAGATGCATAAACATATAAGATTTCTAATCTTAGTGAAATATCTTGTTCCAATTTTAAACAATCTAACATTGTTTTTTCGTCAGCAAGTTTGCCTTTGAATTTGTCAAAATCGTGCAAATGAGTTTTTAGTTCTTCATACTCTCTATAAAAAGCATCATCGTCCTTAAAATAGCCGGACAAATCCCATTTATATTTCTCTTCGATTTCACTTCTTTTTTTCATTATATTGCCCTTTATACTAATCTTTCAATATTAAATTGTTTCCAAGGCTCACTTTCTAAGTCTGGATAACACTTAAATGTCATAACATCTTTTGTTGTTGGGTGCTCAAAAGTCAATTTATATGCCCATAGTGCCAAATTGTTTGTTTTAACTTCGCCATCTTGCGCATTTATGCCTCTTTTAGCACCATATTTAATATCTCCGAAAACAGGAGTTCTTAAACTTGACATTTGAACCCTTATTTGATGGCTTCTGCCTGTTAATAATTCTATTTCTGCCAAACTTAAATTATTCTCAACATCAACTATATTATATATAAGTTCAGCGCGTTTTGCACCTTCTTCGCCCATTGGAACAATCTTGACAATATTGTTTTTTTCGTCCTTTTTTAGATAGTTGATTTGCTTTTTTCTTCTATCAGTTGGAACCCCTTCCAAAACTGTTAAATATCTCTTGTTAAACCTTCCGTCTTTCATTTGTTCTGCAAGCCTTGAAGCCGCTTTTGATGTTTTAGCAAACACCATAAGTCCGCCCGTTGGCCTATCAAGCCTATGAACTAATCCAACATATACATTGCCAGGTTTGTTATATTTAACTTTAATATATTCTTTTACCATATTTAGCATATCTTTGTCGCCACTTTCATCTTCTTGTGATGGAATATTTTGTGGCTTGATAACTACTATAACGTGATTATCTTCATAAACAATTTTTAACTCTTTTTCTTCTTGCATAACTCTCTAATCTCCTGTAATTTCAATGTGCTATGCAAATTTGCATAGCACTGATTGTATTATTCAAATAACTTTCTAACAAAGTCTTGCGCTTCGATTTGCATCATAGTTCTCGACATAGGTCCAGATATAAAGAAACATTGTCCAACACCTGCTGTGATGATGCTATTTTGCTCTTCTGCATTGATTTCACCTGACTTCCTATAAAGTTCAACAAGGTCGTTCATATCGTTTGGTGCGAGCGAGAAAATCAATGAATATTGGCTGGCGTTAATAACAGCTGTTGATTGCCTTTGAATTTCAACTGAACCAACGAAGTCCTTAATATTTTGTGTAATAACTATTTGCATACCTGAATATTTACGGATACGCTTAGCCATTTGAGCCATAAAGTCCAAAGCGATTGGAAAGTTAGGATTGATGAAAACGTGAGCTTCATCAACAACAACGATAATTTTTCTATTCGTTTTAAACTTTAAGTTGAAATCACGATTTTTAATAATTTCATTATCCAAATATTTAAAGACCAAAAGCATTTGCGCGTTTGCAATGATTTCGTTCCTATTTGCCAAAAGCGAACGGAAGTTAAATGTAATAAAGTTTTCTTTTGTTGAAATAGATGTTGGGCCATTCCAAAGATTGCTGTTTCTTCCGCCTGTAGCGAACTTTTTAACATAAGTTTGAATTGTTAGTAAATTACGTTTGTGATATTCGTTTGTTTCTTTTTCAAGCCTTTCGCAAACAATTTTATACAAATCGTCAAATATTGGATAATCTTCTGGTTTCAATTTTTCCAAATCTGTGTTGCCGTCAATGCCCTTCTTGTTGTACATCTCAACAATAAGAGAGTTCAACTCTTCGAACGCGTCTGAATTGATGCCTTCCAAAATGACTTTAAAGAATTGCTCCAAGAATTGCAAGTGCGTTGAGAAAGTATCTGACACTTCTTTAAGTTTCAACTTACCGTCGTCTTTTTCTTCATCGTCTATGCCTTCCAATATCTCATTTACATCTTTAATATCGTCTTTTAATGTGGTCATAATATGGAATGGATTGATAATTCCCATCGCGGAAGAACCAACATCAATGACTTTTCCTTCAAGATTGCCAGCCAAAATCGTGTATTCATCTTCTGGGTCCAAAATAAAGACTTTTGTATTATCCGCAGCAAAATTAGTCAACAATGTTTTTGTTGCAAAGGATTTACCAGAACCAGACTTACCAATAATCATCATATTACTGTTGACCCTTTCACGATTTCTAGCGAAAAAGTCAACGAAAATAGGATATTCGTTATAGCCTACATAGAAGCCTTCTCTATCTTGCAAAGCACCTGAAATAAATGGGAAAATTGCTGCAAGAGTTGATGTTGGAATTCCCCTAACTGTTTCTTTGATATTATCTCTCATAGATAAGTTAGAACTGATAAAACCATCTACTTGCCTTCCAAACAATTCAGAAAATTTAAAACCTTCTTGTTTTAAAATTGCCCTAACTTCCTTACGAGCAGCATCTTCGCAAGTGATGTATGTATTTACATCATAAAGTTGTTGGTTATTATTTTTCAAATTGACAAGCAATTCTCTTAATGTTTCAAGGTGAGTTTGATTTTCAATTCTTCTACTGCTTCTGCCACCAAAAGTTGATTTGGATTCCATCTCCATAATCGCCTTATCGATGTTTCTTTCTGCCTTATATTTAGGAATTGGCTTGATTTTAACTGTTACTTTTGTTCTGTCTTGAGAGAAGAAAGGATATCCCCAAGCATTAGCAACTTGCAATGGATAATCTGAAATAACAAATTGCCTATATGTTCTGCCATCAACTTGATAACTTGCTGTTTTAAACTTTAATTCCTTAGGCATTGCCCATTCGACATATTGCGACATTGGAACAGCTTCAAGTTCACGCTCATCAAATTCTTTTCCATAATTTGCTTTTAAGAAAACGGCCAAATCTTTGCCATAAAGCCTTCTTGTTGTAAGTGGAGTTGCAGAATTTGAAAGAGTGCTCATAATGCCATCTGTTGTTGTTTCAAGCGCTTCTTTATCTTTGTCAAAAACAACAAAATAGAAATAGTCTTTAAAAACCTTTTCTTGCCTGTTCATCGCTTCCACGCGTGAAACGCGGCCTTCAAACACTCCTGCCCTAGCTTCAACTTCTTTTTGTGTGATTTCACCTTCATATTGAAGTTCCATTAAGGCATCGTACTTTTTGTCTTCCAAATAAACATAATTATCCAAAATCATCGCCTTACTTTCTTTGACGATTGATGCTTGTTGGAAGTCTGTAATTCTTCTAATAGCGTTTGCAAAAGTTTCAATAAGCATATTTTGCTTAAATTCATTTAAAAGACCAAATTCCATTGGAGTTATTTCAATAACTTGTGCGTAATACTCTTTATAGTCAATAAATCTATCGTTGACAATGCCTTCAAAAGGAATTATTGCTGTAATTTTAGCATTAGCATTTTTTGCATCTTTGGAATATTTTTTCTTTTGCGCTAAAAATCTAAACAAATATCCAAGCGTATAGTACATTCTTACACCATCTGCAATAGGAAAAAACATTGAAATAGCGATGACTAGCCAACCAATGCCCACCCAAATATGATATGGGAAGTTTGCCAAAAATAAAGCCAAAGCGACGCCTACACCAATAAAGCCACATATAACGTCGCCAAGTGTAACATTTTTAAAAAACTCTGTTTTAACTTTAATCTTTCTAGGAATTATTCTCACTTTTTATCTCCTAAGTATAAATATATATCTAGTATATACAATTTAACAAATAAAACAAAATAATTTTCAAAACAAAAATGAATATATCTGCACTTTTATGTGCAAACTATAATTAGTTTCAATAAGGAGGTTAAATATGGTTATTGCAAACTTAATTTGTTACTGCTTAGTTCTATTGGGAGCATTAAACTGGGCACTAGTAGGAATTTTTAACTGGAACTTTGTTGCTGCCATTTTCGGTGGAACTCGTGCAGTTGGCTCAATTATTATCTATTGCATAATTTTTGCAGCAGCGCTTTGGTTAATAATTTCGCCAATCATAACAAACGGCAAATTATATTTGAGGCACCACGAAAGAAATTCAGTAAACACTGAATCCCAAGCCTACTCATCAAACAAATAGGCTTGCCGCAAGATGCAAAGTCATTGCATTTATACAAAAATCCAGGCTCAACACCCTGGATTTTTTAATTGTCTGTTTTTATATATTTAAAAAAGGCGGGACTTGCTCCGCTTGCCAGCCATTTTCTCAGGTCGATGCTCGCTTTCACGCCAGTCGCTAAAAATGTGCCACTGGCACATTTTCTTAACGCTTAGTTCAATTCCCTTTGATAATATTAATGCCAAAATAAAAAAATCGAGCAACACACTCGACAATTATTATTTATATATCCTTTAAAACTTCGTAGCATCTTCTTCGCACGAGAGTACCGACCGAAATGCGCTTCGCACATTTCGCGTTTGGTCGGTATAGAAAAAATTGCGAGCGTAAAAGCGCTGCATTTTTTGGCAACAAAAAATCGAGCTTACAGCTCGACAATTTTTTCTTGGTACCCCCATAGGGAATCGAACCCTAGATTCCGCCGTGAGAGGGCGACGTCTTAACCGCTTGACCATGAGGGCATATTTTTTAGCAAGGTTATAATAACAAATATAAATAAAAAAATCAAGCGTTTGCTTGATTTTATTTGCTTAATGTTGATTTTACTAAATTATCTATGTTGATGTTTGCAAAGTTGAATGTTTCAGTTGTAACTGATGTGATGTTTCCACCTGCCCAACCAACTGCGTTTGTATTCTTTTCTACGAAATATCTTTCTGTTGATTTAATTGATACAAATGAACCTGTTGCTCTATCAATCTTAATTTCGAATGTTGCGCTTATTCCTTTAAAATTTCTAGTTTCAGCTGGCGAGTTCAACACATTTTTTTCCATACCTGCAAATACGCCATCTACATTTGTTTTAATTGTTAATTTTAAAACATAGTTTGAACCCATAATTTTGAAGGAATCCATTGTTGAATTTGAACTATTTAATTTAAAATAACCATTTTTTACATCGCTGCCAAATTTATTTGAATATTCTTCAACTGCATATTTTTCTATTGGCTCGTTTGTGTAATTGCTGTCTGTATTATAACAAACTCTTCTAATTATTGAATTTTCTGCTTCGTTTAAGTAAAGATAATTTGAATAATTTAATCCTTCACCGCTATTTGATGATGCAACTGATGTTATCAAGCACTCATTTGCTGTTTTATATTTCTTTGATGTTAAATTTTGCCTTACAACTATTCCTAAAACTTCATCATTAATTGCTGTTTGTGAAGTTGTGCTTGTGTATGAATAATTGTTCATAATTTTATATGCGTAACTCAATGCAGACCAGCCGCTTGAAAATGATGGGGCTGATGGCAAATAATTTTTATTATCAGGGGCTTCTATTTCTTCATTATTTCCATTTTCATTTTGTTTGGTGTCATCTTCAGCGGAGATGTTTATATCATCGCTTTTAACTGGCTGTTCAGCGACCAATTCAACCGCAGAAAAAATTGCCACCGCTGATATCAAAATTATGAGTGAAAAAATAATCCAATTATATTTTCTTCTGTTTAATTCCACAAAAACCCCTCTTTAATAAACTGACAAAATTCGTCAAATTTTGCGTTTATTAAAATTTATGTAATAATTATTTAATTTATGACTATAATTTATCATATAATTAAATTTATGTCAACTAATTTATGCATATTTTTAAAAATTTTTGAATAATTATACAATTTATATATTTTTATCCAATTTCGACTGCAAAGTTAAAATAAAGTTCTTAATTGTTATATCTATTTCGCTTCCAACAGTGTAATCTGCCTTGCAACAAGCCGTTACTCTATCATCTTTATACAATGAAAATCCAACATCTTTACTGTCGCCATAAACAGCAATAGACATACCGCCCTTACTTTTTACAACCTTCATACAAGGTATATCTGTAAACCCATCGCCAACATAAATTATGTTTTCATAAGGAATAGGCCTTATATCTTTTTGCATAACTTTGTTAATACTGTCATCTGCAACATCTAAAATGCCCTTATTAATTCTAAAAATGAATTGTGTTTTGTTTGTATAATTAATCGCTCTTGCCGGCCAAGCAACATTGCCGTTGTCATCGTAAATAAATTGGCAAGCATAAATCTTTTTAAATTCTTTTGCTATTTTGCAGCCTTCAACTATTTCAGTTACGCCTGAACTAATCAAATAATGTTCAATTTCAAAGCCGTGGTCTTGCCCAAACTTATTTATTTGTGAAAACCAATCCAAAACGCCTGGGAAAAACTCGATATTTTCTCCACCTTTTTGAAGGACTTCTCTTGTTAGCGGCTTATTTATTTCTCTTGCGCGTGATACTAATTCATACAAAAACGCTAGCACTCTATCCATCTGATATTTTGCAGAAATATCGTCTAATTTTGAATAAAATGTGTCTGCATCGGTTTCTAAATAATCAAAAACGCCATACTCTTGCATACTTTTTGTTGAAAGAGTTTGGTCGAAATCATATAAAATCGCTATCTTTCTTTTGTTTGTCATAATATTCCTTTTGATTGTGTTTTTCTATGTAGAGTATAACACCTGTCTCTTATACACATCTGACGCTGCCGACGATAAGGCTCGTGTA
>URAC01000004.1 GCA_900545735.1 uncultured Bacillota bacterium
ACGAGATCATGCCTAGTCTCGTGGGCTCGGAGATGTGTATAAGAGACAGAGTAAGTTCCAAATTCAAGAAGAACTGATATGAATCCTTAATTGACATTTCCACTACGTCAGCTATTGATTTTCCACCAACAGTTACAGCCAGTACCTCAGGACGAAGTCTTTTTCCATGACATACATGACATTTTCTGTCACTCATGAATTTGGAAATGTATTTCCTGCTGTAATTTGATTTGGTTTCAATGTATAAACGTTCCATTCTCGGAATAACACCTTCAAACTGACGATTAACTTGATAAGATTTATTTCTACGTTTAAATGAAAATGGTATTTTATCGTCACAGCCATATAATATTATATCCTGCTGTTCATTGGTTAATTCATTAAACGGAGTGTCCATGTTGAAGTTAAAATGTTTAGATACTGCTTCCAGCATCTGATGATAATAATTTTCTTTTTTATTTGATTTTGCCCAAGGAGTAACTGCCCCTTCATTTAATGTAAGATTTTTATTTGGAATAATTAAATCAGGATCTATTTCCATTTTAACTCCTTTGGCAGTCATACTTGACTTAAGACAAGTAATAAAATTATGATGTTTAATGTAATTTATGTATATCTCTCAAAAAGTATGAAAAGTCGCGTTAAAACGCAATTTATTTTTTGAAAATTACATATATTAATTAAATAACGGAGGAATTATGAAAATTAGACCAATTTTTGATAGGGTTGTGTTAAAGCCTATTGAAAATAAAGAGCAAACTGAGAGCGGAATTTTTATTCCTGAAAGTGCTGTTGAAAAGCCACATATGGCTTTGGTTGTCGCCATTGGCGATGGCGTAGAAAGCGATGGAAAAAAGTGCGAAATGAAAGTCCAGGTTGGCGATAAAGTGCTATATTCCAAGTTCGCTGGAATTGAATACAAATTAGATAAGGAAGAATTTCTAATCATTCGTCAAGGGGACATTTTGGCGATAGTGGAAAAGGAGTAGAATATGTCAAAAATCATAAAGAGCGGCGAAGAAGCAAGAAAAGCGTTAGAAAATGGAGTGAACAAACTTGCTGACACTGTAAAAATTACATTAGGTCCAAAAGGAAGAAATGTCGTGCTTGAAAGAAAGATGGGCACTCCACTAATAACTAACGATGGAGTAACTATTGCAAAAGAGATTGAACTCGATGACCCTTTTGAAAATTTGGGTGCACAACTTATTAAAGAAGTAAGCGTTCAAACAAACGAAGTTGCAGGAGATGGAACAACAACAGCCTCAGTTTTAGCACAAGCAATAGTTAAGGAAGGATTAAAAAACTTTGCTGCGGGTGCAAATCCAATTATTTTGCGCAACGGAATTTTTAAATGCGTTGATGAAATTAAAAAAGAATTGGAAAAGAATAGCAAAAAGGTGGAAACATCAACAGAAATTGAGCAAGTCGCAAGCATATCCGCTGGAGATAGGGCAATAGGGAAATTGATTGCCGTTGCTATGGAAAAAGTTGGCAGTGATGGAGTTATAACGATTGAAGAAAGCAAGACAATGGAAACTGACTTGACAGTTGTGGAAGGTATGCAGTTTGAGCGCGGATATCTTTCTCCATATATGAGCACGGATATGGAAAAGATGGTGGCTGAATTAGATAACCCTTTAATTTTGATTACCGATAAAAAAATAAGCAATATGCAAGAAATTTTGCCACTTCTTGAAAAGATAGTCAGTGCTAATCAAAAGCTTCTTATAATCTCTGATGAAATAGAAAATGAAGCGCTTGCAATGATAGTGCTTAACAAATTGAGAGGAACATTCACTTGCGTTGCCGTTAAAGCGCCATCGTTTGGAGATAATAGAAAGGAAATGCTAGAAGACATTGCAATTTTGACGGGCGGAACATTTATTAGTGAAGAATTAGGTCAAGATTTAAAACAAGTTACATTAGAAATGTTGGGCCGAGCAAAATCAGTTAAAGTGGATAAAGATAACACTACCATTGTTGAAGGAATGGGAGATAAAGAAGAAATCAAAAAGAGAATTTCACTTATAAAAAATCAAATTGAAAACTGCAAGTCAGACTATGAAAAAGAAAACTTAAAAGAAAGGCTTGCTAAACTATCAGGAGGAGTTGCTGTTATCAATGTAGGAGCAGCAACAGAAGTTGAGATGAAGGAGAAAAAACTCAGAATTGAAGACGCTTTATCTGCAACAAGGGCTGCAACGATAGGAGGAATTGTCGCTGGCGGCGGCACAGCACTTTTGAAAATCGCATCAAAATTGCAACCTTTTATAGATAAATTAGAGGGCGAAGAAAAGACAGGTGCTGAGATTGTAAAGAATGCACTTTATGCACCAATTAAACAAATATGTTTGAATAGCGGCGTTGATGGCGGGGTTATAATAAATGAAATTTTAAAAAGCAGCGATGCAGATTTTGGCTATGATGCGCTTAATGACAAATTTGTTAATATGTTTGATGCTGGCATTATCGACCCTGCAAAAGTTACTCTGTCGGCTTTGCAAAATGCGGCTAGCGTTGCAGGAACGCTTCTCACAACTGAAAGTTTGATAGTTGAAAAAGAAGAAAAATAAATTTGAAGAAAATCACTTGCAATTTAATCGATATTGTGATAATATAACAAGGACTTGATGAAAGTCCTTGTTTTTTTGTGCATATCAAGAAAACCAGTATGCCTTGATTTATTTCAAGAGACTGTCCAAAAGGAGGTAGAATATGAACAAGTATGAACTCTTGTATATCATTTCTTCAAGCGCAACCGAAGAACAAAGAGAAGGTGTTATAGAAAAAGTTAAAGCACTTATCGAAAAAAATGGTGGCGAAATTGCAGGAACTGATAAATGGGGAATGAAAAAATTTGCATACCCTATAGATTTCAAAAACGAAGGCTTTTATGTTCTTGTAAACTTCAGTGCAAATCCTGAAGCTGTTGCAGTTATCAACAACACAATGAACATAACAGAATATGTTGTAAGACAAATGATTATAAAAAAATAATTATAGAGGTTAATTTATGAATAAAGCTATTTTAATCGGAAATTTAACAAAAGACCCTGAACTCACAACAACAAATTCAGGAATTTCAGTTTGTAGATTTACACTTGCTGTTTCAAGAAGGTTTGTTGGAGCAAGCGGTGAAAGAGAAACAGATTTCTTAAATATCGTTGCTTGGAGATCTCAAGCAGAAAATTGCAGCAAATATCTTAGAAAGGGCAGCAAATGTGCCGTAATTGGTTCAATCCAAACAAGAAGTTATGACGCACAAGATGGCTCAAAGAGATATATCACTGAAATCACAGCTGACGAAGTTGAATTTTTAGCATCAAGAGCAGGTGATGCAGCAGAGAAGAAAGAAGACGTTGCAGAACTTCAACCTATTGATGATGATACATTACCATTCTAATAAAGGAGAATAATTATGAGCGAAGTTAAAACAGAAGAACGCAAAAAGTTTAAAAAACAATCAAAGAAAAAAGTTTGCACTTTCTGTGTTGATAAAGTTGAATACATCGACTATAAAGATGTAAACAAACTTAGAAAATTCGTAACAGAAAAAGGCAAAATTTTGCCAAGAAGGCAAACTGGCGTATGTGCTGAACACCAAAGAGAATTAACAGAAGCAATTAAAAGAGCACGTATTATGGCACTTCTTCCATTTAAAGGAGAATAATAAAAGAGCAGTTTTGCTCTTTTTTTTGTTAAAAAAATCACAACATTTGGTTGTGATTTTTTAATTTAGTCAACTGTTATTGCGATGTTGCCTTCCGTTGATGTTAAAGTCAATATGTCTGTTCCAGAATTGACGTGATAATTAAGTGGAGAGGTCTTTGCAATGCCGTCAACGCTGATGCCTTTCGCGTTTGCTACAATTTTGCAAGTTGCGCCTTGGCTGATATTTGCTTGGATATTTCCTTTTTTAGTGATTAAAGTTGAGCCGTCGATAATATTTTTAAAATATGCATTGATATTTGTGTTTTCAGAGCCATTTACTACAACTTTTTTTGTTATGCCTTTATCAACAATTTCGCCATTATCATCTGTGATGTTTCCTAAATTGATATTGCTTGAAACGGCTGTAATTGTAAGTTCTGCATTGACCTTTGGAACGGAAATGCTGCCGCTATGAGTTCTCAATTTTGTTGTGCCTCTGATTTCGCCAATATTAATATCTCCAGTTGTACAAATATTGCAGATTCCAGAAACATAATTTTTAATTTTTACAGTTGTTTTTGTGGATATGTTTTCTTCATTTAATGTTCCAATTTTCAAAAAGCCGTCTATTGTGTCTACTTGCAAATCGCAATTATTTGTGTTTTCCAATAATTCGACATTGCCTGTTATTTCATTTGCATAAATCTTTCCACTCTTTGCTGCGAAATTTACAATAGGCGATGTAATTTTATTAATTGTAATATATGAGTGGTCGGCTGTGAAATTAAATTTTTCTGCAACTGTTAAAATTTCATTACTGAATTTAACTTCGCCTGTTTTAGTTGTAACATCTAAATTTTTGCAAACGAGCGCTCTATCATAATTGATATCGCCTGTTTCAGTTTTAAATGAATAATCTTTTAAAATATTTGTTGATTTAAAAAACTTTGTTGTTGAAATATTTCCGCTAGTTGTAGTTATATTTGCTGATGAAGCATTGAGTGTTCCAGGAGTATATGTGGCATCTTCTGAGCCTCCAAGTTTAACATTGCCATTTTGAGAATTAACAACGATATTCAATTCATCGCTAAAATTCATAGGTAAATTAACTTTTATTTTGTTGCTGCTTGAAAAATTTATAAATCCTGTTGGAACTTCAATGTTTATTTGTAAAGTTTTTGTGTCTTCAAAATATTTAGGAACAAACTTTAATTTTGTGATTGTTCCATTTGTAAATCCGTGCGCATTAGCATCAATGTTAATAGATAATAGTTCTCTAACGCCTGCACCGTCTGCTGTGGATTTTTGCGCAAACTCAACATCAAACAAGTTGGAGTTAATTTCTATTGTTTTAAAATTTGAAGCGTCGGCAGATACAGTGTTGACATCTATTGTTTTGTTTGAGCCATCTGCATTTTTAACAACTTCGCCATCTGCTGAATAAACTGTTGCAGTTTCAAAGTTTACTGAACCTTTGATTTTGTAATAACTTAGTCCAAAGATTTTTGTTCCTGGGCTGCAAATCATAATCACTGCACAAACTAGGACAAATGCTACAGCTATTCCTAAAAAAATAAATAAATAACTGAAAAATCCTTTATGAACTTTTTTACCCATAATTCACCTCTAAAAATATAATAACATAAATCATATTAAATTTCAACATATATTTAAAGCGAAACTATAAAAAAAACTGCAAATTTTGCAGTTTAATTTTGACTATTTAATGCCGCCTCCAATTTTGCTTTTTGGTCTGCTATCGCTAAATTGTTTAATAAGTCATCTAAATTTCCATCTAAGAAATCTTCAAGGTTATATACTGTGTAGTTTATTCTATGGTCTGTTATTCTGCCTTGTGGATAGTTGTAGGTTCTTATACGCTCACATCTTTCAGCGTTGCCAATTTGACTTTTCCTGTTGTCTGCATATTCTTTATCTTTTTGCGATTTATAGAAATCATAAAGTTTTGAACGCAAAACATTGAACGCTTTTTCTTTGTTTTTGATTTGTGAGCGCTCATCTTGACAAGCAACAACTATGCCTGTTGGAAGGTGAGTGATTCTAATTGCGGAGTCCGTTTTGTTGATGTGTTGTCCGCCAGCACCGCTACTTCTATAAGTGTCTATTCTTATATCTTTATCTAAAATTTCAAAATCGACATCTTCGACTTCTGGAAGAACTGCAACTGTGGCTGTTGAAGTGTGAACACGGCCTTGCGATTCAGTTTCTGGAACACGTTGAACACGATGAACGCCGCTTTCATATTTCAATTTTGCATAAGCGCCTTTGCCGCTGATTGTGAATGAACATTCTTTAATGCCACCAATTTCTGTTTCGGAAACATCAATCATTTCAACTTTCCACCTATTGCGTTCTGCAAATCGCGAATACATCTTTAAAAGCACAGCACCAAACAGGGCAGACTCTTCTCCGCCAACGCCAGCTCTGATTTCCATAATAACATTGCTTTCATCGTTTTCATCTTTTGGCAAAAGCAAAATCTTAATTTTTTCTTCAAGTTCTTCAATTTTTGCTTTGTTAGCCTTTTCTTCTTCGCGAAACAATTCTAACATTTCAGCATCAGTTTCAGTTTCTAAAGTTTTATGTATTTCTTCTTTTTCTTTTACAAGTTTTTCAAGAGCAGTGTGGGCTTCTGCAAGTTCTTCAAGCCCACTTCTCTCTTTAACTAATTTTTTCCATTGTTGTTGGTCTGCAATAATTTCAGGTTTAGAAATTAAGTCTGTCAACTCATCAAATCTTTTTTTAAATGTAATTGTTTTATCTAGCATTATCGTTTTTCCCTTTTAAATCTGCAATGACAACTCTGTCAATGCCTGCATAATCTTTTTTAATTTTAATATTTTCAAAATTATTTTGCAACAATTTTTTAACGCTTTTGGCCTCGTTTATGCCTATTTCTAAAAATAACTTGCCATTTTTGTTTAAATGTGCTGGTGCGTGTTTTGCAATTTCGCGATAAAAGTATAATCCATCTTCTCCACCGTCGAGAGAAATCATCGGGTCAAACTTTTTCACTTCATCTTCAAGAGATAAGATATCTTTTGACCTAATATATGGCGGATTTGAGATAATAATATCAAATTTTTCTTTTTTTAGATTGTTAAATAAATCTGAATTTATGAATTTTATGTTAACTTTGTGCGTTTCCGCATTCTTTTTTGCAACATTAAGTGCAGCATCTGAAACATCAGAGGCATATACTTTTGCATTTGTGTTTTTAGCAATAGTTATTGCAATGCAGCCGCTACCAGCGCATAAATCTAAGATTTTAATCTTGCTGTTGTTAGAATTTTTAATTTCATTGATTGCTTCTTCAACTAAAATTTCTGTTTCTGGCCTAGGGGAAAGCACGTTCTTGTCAACATAAAAGTCAAGCCCATAAAAGCAAGCGCGATTGAAAATTTTGGTTAATGGTATATGCTTTTCGCGTTTAGAGGTCGCCCAGTTGATTCTCTTATATTCGTCTTTAGTAACAGTTGTTTGCAATTTTATTTCGTTTCTGTTTTTATTCAAAGACTCTGCAATAAGCCATTCTGCTTCTGCGGCACTTTTAATTCCCGCCTTGGATAACTTTTCTTTGACTTCAGAAAGAACGACACTCATAGGAATGTCTTTGCCTGAAATTTCTTCAATCAATCTTTCTTTATTTTCTTGCATTAGTCTTAATTCTCCTATTGCCGCATTGGCAATATTTTTTTCAGTGCTTGTTGGTTTGTTAGTAACAAAAAACGAAAATGGCAAAACAAATATTGAATATAAAATTCCGCTTTTGTTTTCTAAAAATTTTAAAAATTCATATAAAGCGCCAACAATAGTTAATATTATAGCAATATTAATCAATAATTTCAACAAATAATTTATATTAAACGCCGTAAAAGATGTTACAAACAATAAAAGATAAAAACAAGTGATTGCAAAAGATAAAAAATTTGTGGATAAGTGATAACTATCATTGTTGATATTATTCGCTTGTTTATATGCTAGATTTCCAGCGGCATTGTGCCTACAAAATTGCCTATAACTTGGAATCAATTTGAAAATTCCTAAAATTAAAGTTAAAACTCCAATTCTAATCAATGCGGAAATAAAACACATTAAGCCATAACTCATTCCGCTTCGTCCCAAGCTTCTCAAACAAAAATATGGGATTAAAACAATTCCAATAAAACCTAAAATAAATCCAACTAAAAAACAAATAAATAATATTATTGCATCAGTAGAAAGTTTAATTTTGCTATTTTTTACATCATTTTTTTCATTTTTTTCTATTAAATTTCTTGAATAAATGATATTTGCAAAAAATAGATAAAGTCCAAATAAAAAATATGTTATTCCGCGGAAGAATGGAAGTTTAACATTGTCATAGTTGTTTTCATCACGCTTTGCAGAAATGTTGATTTTGCCATTTTTGTCAATCGTTGTAATGACGGCAGAATTTTCATTTATGCAGGCGTTGCCAATTTGTAATGGGAAAATATACATACTAAATTTATTGACATATAAATGCATTTTAATACTTAAAACTTTGACACTAAAGACTTTTAAAATGTTATGTCTTTAAAGCGACCAAGCAAAAACATAAAAATTGGAAAAGCAGCAACCCGCAAAAGTGTGAAAGAGAAAATATAGTCAAATAGAAAGTGGCGACGTCAAAAATTTTTTGGAAAATTTGAAAATTTTCGAAAAATGGCCTCAAAATGCTTGACATACCCCCCCCCCCTCTGGTATATTATAGTCATAATAAGCGTTTTAAGGCATCTGGCGGGCCCTAGGACGCTTGTTATGAATAAATTTGAAAAAACAAAAGGAGAAGGAAAAAGTATGCAAAATAAGCAAAATACGAAGGCCAAAGTGATAGTGATTGCAATAGCAATCTTGCTCTGCTTGGCGCTAGCAGTAGGCATCACTGGTGCTTTCTATCAAGCACAAAGAAGAGCAACCGGCACAGTCAAGATGGACAAAGGTATTGTCATTGACTATACAGGCTTTGGCAAAACACCAAACGAAGGAACTTGGCTTAGAGAAACAACTATTTCATTTAAGTTGTTTGAAGACGCCGATGTCCAACCAGGTGAGAAGATTTCACTTAATGACGCAGGCATTAAAGCAAACGCTAGTTCAGTAGACTTCTATGCAAGAGTAAAACTCAGTTATGAGTTCTACAACGGCGAAACAAAACTAGAAACATTGCCAGCATCATTTAAGGCAAGTGATTTAATCACAACAAGCGCAACATTTTTTGGCACAAACTGGGTAGAGTCCGGTGACGGCTACTTTTACTACGCAGCAGGTTCAACGCTAAACAAGTTTGAGAAAGGCACACAAACATTTGTCGACTTGTTTGCAACAGATGCAAAATTCATCATTGAAGGTGCAGACTTCACAGGAGCATATCCTGATGGCGAAGGCGGTGGCTATGTTGTTGACGAAACAACTTCAATCAACAAAATTGTTGTTTATCTCACCCTTGAAACACTCCAAGGAGATGCAAATCCAACTGACGAAGGTTGGAAGATAACAGAAGAGCAAGACAGTATGGAATTGACATCAACTGATTATATAATTGAAACGACAACGAATGAAGAAACAAGCGAAGAGATAACAATATACACTCCAAATGATGATTATGTTTTAGCAAATCCGGAATATGCTTTTAAATTTACAATAGATGACACAGCAAAAACTGCAACGATAACTGGACCAGTTGGAGCGCCAACAAGTTTAACGATTCCAAGTAAGATTTTGCTAGATGGTCAAAATTATGATGTAATTGCGATTGGTCCAGTAGCATTTATGGAATGTGCAAGCTTGACTTCAATAACACTCCCAAGAAGCTTAGAAAGTATCGGAGTATTTGCATTTGCCTTCACAGGATTAACATCAATAACAATCCCAGATAACACAACTAGTATTGAAAATTATGCATTGTCTTATTGCACAGGGTTAACATCAATTACAGTTGAAAGCGGAAATGCAAAGTATCATAGTGAAGAAAATTGCTTGATAGAAACAGCAAGCAAGACTTTAATTGCAGGTTGTAAGAATAGTATAATACCAACTGATGGTAGTGTAACAAGTATTGGAGATATGGCATTCATTTGTAGCGGATTAACATCAATAACAATACCAGACAGTGTAACAAGTATTGGGAATTATGCATTCCATGGATGCAGCGGGTTAACATCAATTACAATTTCAGACAGCGTAACAAGCTTTGGAGAAGAAGCATTTTCTGCTTGCACAGGTTTAACCGAAATTATAATACCAAGTAAACTAAGTATTACATTTAGAGATTCCGAAGATTATACATCTTTAATTTTGACAGCACTTTCAAGTAGTAAAGGAAATAACATTGTAGATCGCGCATTCGAAAATTATACAAACTTGACCTCAATAACTATTTCAGATGGTATATCAAGCATTGGAGTTTGTGCATTCGCTGGTTGCAGTGGATTAACTTCAATCACAATCCCAAACGGCGTAACTAGCATTGGCATTGGGGCATTCGCTGATTGCAGTGGATTAACTTCAATCACAATTCCAAGCGGCGTAACAAGTATTGGAAATAATGCATTCATTTCTTGCAGCGGATTAACATCAATAACAGTTGCAAGTGGAAATACAAAATATCATAGCGAAGGAAATTGCTTAATAGAAACAGCAAGCAAAACATTAATTCTTGGCTGCAAAAATAGTAGTATTCCAACTGACGGCAGTGTTACAAGCATCGGAGAATGTGCATTCTATGATTGCAGTGGTTTAATCTCAATCACAATTCCAAGCAACGTAACAAGTATTGAAGGATCTGCATTCTATGGTTGCAGTGGATTAACCTCAATTACAATCCCTGAAAGCGTAACAAGTATTGGGAATTATGCATTCTCTGGATGCAGCAGTTTAATTGAAATTACGATACCAAGCAGCGCAATCAGCGTTGGATATCGTGCGTTCTATGAATGTGATAGTTTGCAAGCAAGCATTACCGAAGATGGAATATCATATTTGGGAAACGAAGCAAATAAATGTATTGTAGCTTGGAAAGTAGCAGACAATACATTAAGTTCATATACAATAAAAGATGGTTGCAAATTTATCTATGATGAATGTTTTATACGTTGTTCTAGCGCAACTGAAATCACAATTCCAAACAGTGTAATAAGTATTGGGACATATGCATTCTCTTCTTGCAGCAGATTAACATCGATAACAATACCAAACGGCGTAACCAGCATTGAAGATTGGACATTCAAAAGTTGCAGCAGCTTAACATCGATAATAATTCCAGATAGCGTAACAAGTATTGGTGGTAGTGCATTCTCTTCTTGCAGCGGATTAACTTCAATCACAATTCCAAACAGTGTAACTAGCATTGGATCTGGTGCATTCTATGGTTGTAATAATTTGCAAGCAAGTATTGCCGAAGATGGAATATCATATTTGGGAAACGCAACAAATAAATATATTGTAGCTTGGAAAGTAGCAGACAATACATTAAGTTCATACACCATAAAAGATGGTTGCAAATTTATCTATGAAGAATGTTTTATAAATTGTTCTAGTGCAACTGAAATAACAATTCCAAATAGTGTAATAAGTATTGGGGAAAAGGCATTCTATGGCTGCAGTGGATTAACTTCAATTACTATTCCAAGCAGCGTAACAAGCATTGGAGATTACGCTTTTGAAAGTACAGGTTTAACTGAAATTACGATACCAAGCAGCGTAACAAGTATTGGAAATTGGGCATTCAGTGACTGCAGCGGGCTAACATCAATAACAGTTGCAAGTGGAAATACAAAATATCATAGCGAAGGAAATTGCTTAATAGAAACAGCAAGCAAAACATTAATTCTTGGCTGCAAAAATAGTATTATTCCAACTGACGGCAGTGTTACAAGCATTGGAAATGATGCATTTGATGGCTGCACAGGTTTAACTGAAATTACGATACCAAGCGGCGTAACCAGCATTGGAGATGGTGCATTCTGGTCTTGCAACAACTTAACAACAATAACAATCCCAGATAGCGTAACTAGCATTGGAGCTGATGCTTTCCTTGGTTGCAATAATTTAGCAACAGTAATAATTGATTCTTCAACTATTGCAGTGTTTGTAGACTACTATAGTAGACTTATAACAAACGCTACAAGAGTTTATGTAAAAACTGGATTGTCTGTTGGAAGTTATATAACCGACTCTTTCACAAAACAAGAATCAAGCGATAAAGCGGGCTATGATATGTACACAAAAAATTCATAACGCAAAGCCATAATAAAAAACTCACTCGTGGGAGTGAGTTTTTTATTTGCTGATATGTGCAAATGTTAATTGGTGTGTTCAAGTTCTTCTTTTGCTTTTTCTTGCGCTTGTAAAATTAATTTTTGCTTTTTGATTTCTTTTTCTAATTCAATTTCTTTTTTTGTTTTGCCTTGAGCGATGGAAATCATATCTTTGCCTAAATCTTTTGTTTCTTCTAAAAATGGACCGCGAATTGAGTCTAAAATAGTTTGTGCAAGTGCTTGAAGAACCTTGAAAATCTTCATAAATTAACCCCTTTGTAATTATAGTATTAAATTTGTTGAAGTTTGTCAACATTAAGTGATAAATATTAAAAAAATAGTAAAAAGTGTTGACAATATTAGTCAAAAGTGCTAAAATTCGTTTTTGTATAGGCTAAAGTGGACAAGATATGGGCATTTTTTAGTTAAATATAACAATTTAAGGCAAAAAAACGCGTTTTTTTTGCCACTCTTTTTTTGCATTTAAGGAGAAAATATGATTAAAAAATTAAAGTATGGCAAAACAGAAAGATACACTTTCGGAAATTTTGTAGACAAGGGCGAATGCCCAGACCTTCTTTCTATTCAGAAAGACACTTATAAACAATTTCTCGCAACAGGTATCAAGGAGGTCCTTGATGAATTTTCACCTGTTGTTGACTATAGTGGAAAAGGAAAACTTTATTTCCTTTCTTCATCTTTAGATGAAACACCAAAGTATTCTCGTAATGAATGTAAAAGGAGAGGCGCTTCTTACACTCTTCCTTTAAGAGTTAAAGCAAGATTTGTTGTAGAAGACAGCGGTGAAGCAATCGACCAAGAAGTTTTTATGGGAGATATTCCTCTTATGACGGAAGAAGGCTCTTTCATTTTTAACGGAATTGAAAGGGTTGTTGTTTCACAAATTGTTCGTTCTCCAAGCGTATATTTCACGCAAGATACAGCAGACCTTGCATCACTTAAAGGTCAACTTATTCCAACACGCGGAATGTGGCTTGAATTTGAACAAGGTGCAAATGATATTATCAAGGTTGTTATTGATAGAGGAAGCAAAGTAACACTTGGCATTTTCTTAAAATGCTTTGGTTATACAAATGACGAAATTTTGCAATTATTTGGCAATAACAAATATGTTAAAAATGTCCTAGATAAAGAACCTCAAACAACACAAGAAGAAGCATTGTTGGAATTTGCAAGAAAAACAAGACCAACAGAAGTTCCTTCAGCAGAATCAACAAGAAGTTATTTGAACTTGTTCTTCTTCTCAGACCAATATTACAATTTGGCACGCGTTGGAAGATACAAATTTAACAAAAAATTATCTATTGCAACAAGAATTGCAGGCAGAAAATCCGCAGACAACATTGTAATTGATGATGAAGTTGTTGTTAAAGCAGGAGAGATTATTCCAGCTGATGTTGCTAGAAGAATTCAAGATGCTGGCATAAATGAAGTTTATCTTGATTTGCACGGAGAAAGACATCTTGTAAGAGGTAATAACCGTGTTAGACTTTCTGCAATATTCCCTTGCAACGAAAAGGAACTTGGAATTGAAGAAGAAGTTTATTACCCAGTCCTTGCTCAAATTTTAAAAGACAACAAGACAAAAGAAAAACGCATTCAAGCAATTAAAGAAAATGCAAAACAATTAATGATTACAACATTAACAATGGACGATATTTTAGCAAGCATAAGCTATTATCTTGACTTGCTTGCAGGAATTGGCGAACTTGATAATATCGACCACTTGTCAAACAGAAGAATTCAATCTGTTGGAGATTTGTTAAAGAATGCTTTCCGTTCAGGCGTAAACAAACTTTGCGTTAATATGAAAGAAAGTTTACAAGGAAAAGATTTGTCTGAAGTTACACCTTCACAAATCATCAATCCAAGAGCAATTAACAAAGCATTAAAAGATTTCATTTCTTCTTCACAATTATCTCAATTAATGGACCAAGCAAACCCACTTTCAGCATTAACTCAAAAGAGAAGGGTATCTGCAGTTGGACCTGGAGGTATTAAAAAAGAGCGTGCTAGTGCTGAAGTTCGTGATATTCACTACACACACTATGGCCGTATCTGCGTTATTGAAACACCAGAAGGTCAAAGCATTGGTCTTATTTCAACACTTGCTTCTTATGCAAAAATAAATGAATATGGTTTCCTTGAAACACCTTATAGAAAGGTTGATAAAGAAACAGGCGTTGTTTCTAACGAAAGCGAATATCATATGGCAGATGTTGAAGAAAATTGCTATATCGCTCAATCAATAGAACCATTAACAGAAGATGGAAAATTCTTAAACGATAGAATTATTTGCCGTTATAAGAGCACAATCGTTGAAGTTCCAAAGAAATATGTTGACTATGTTGATGTTTCTCCTAGACAATTTATTTCAGCAGCGACAGCGTTGATTCCTTTCCTTAACTCAGACGATAGTATGCGTGCTTTGATGGGTGCAAACATGCAACGTCAAGCAGTTCCAGTATTAAGACCAGAAGCACCAATCGTTGGAACTGGTATGGAAGCAAAAATCGCCTATGATTGCGGTGCAATGGTAATTGCAAAACACGACGGTGAAGTAACATATGTAAGTTCAGACAAAATCAAAGTTTTAACAAAAGATGGCGAAGATGTTTATGAACTCACAAAATTTGCAAAGACAAACCAAGATACTTGCATCAACCAAAAACCTATTGTAAAACACGGTGAAAAGGTTAAAGCAGGAGATATCTTAGCAGATGGATATTCAACTCAAAATGGAGAACTTGCACTTGGTAAAAACGTTCTTGTTGGATATTTGAACTGGGAAGGTTATAACTACGAAGATGCTATCTTAGTTAGCGAAAGAATAGTTAAAGAAGATGTTTATACATCTATTACATTAAAAGCAGAAGAAATTAAGTGCAGAACAACAAAACTTGGCGATGAAGAAATCACAAGAGATATTCCAAACCTTGGCGAAGATGCACTTAAAAACTTGGACGAAAACGGTATTGTTAGAATTGGCGCAGAAGTTATGCCAGGAGATATCTTAGTTGGTAAAGTAACTCCAAAAGGCGAAACAGAACTCACACCAGAAGAAAGGCTCCTCAGAGCAATCTTTGGCGAAAAAGCGCGTGAAGTTAGAGATACATCACTTAGAGTTCAACACGGCCGCGGCGGCGTTGTTGTTGATGTCCAAGTATTCTCAAGAAAGAATAAAGACGAACTTGAACCAGGCGTTAATATGATGGTTAAAGTTTATGTTGCTCAAAGAAGAAAACTTTCAGTCGGTGATAAAATGGCTGGACGTCACGGAAATAAAGGTTGCGTATCAAGAATTCTTCCAGTTAGTGATATGCCATATATGGCAAACGGCCAACCTTTGGACCTTGTTCTTAACCCACTTGGTATTCCATCTCGTATGAACGTGGGACAAGTACTTGAAGTTCATTTAGGACTTGTTGCTCAAAGTTTGGGTTGGAAAATTGCTACACCAGTTTTCGATGGTGCAACAGCAGAAGATATCCAAGAACTCTTGGTTGCAAATAATTTCCCAGCAGATGGAAAAATTCAATTATATGATGGAAGAACAGGCGAGCCTTTCGATAATCCAACAACTGTCGGTTATAAGTATATGCTTAAACTTGACCACATGGTTGACTCAAAGATGCACGCTCGTTCAATCGGACCTTACTCTCTTGTTACACAACAACCTCTTGGCGGTAAAGCTATGTTTGGTGGACAAAGATTTGGTGAAATGGAAGTTTGGGCTCTTGAAGCTTATGGTGCATCAAATGTCCTTCAAGAAATCTTAACAGTTAAATCAGATGATGTTGTAGGAAGAGTAAAAACTTATGAAGCGATTGTTAAAGGTCAACCTATTGCAGAACCTGGAATTCCAGAATCATTCAAAGTTCTTGTTAAAGAATTGCAATCACTTGGTCTTGATATCAGAATTTTAACTGAAAACAATCAAGAAATTTCAATTGGTGAAATAACACAAGATGATATTTCTCCATTGACAAAAGATGTTGAGGAAGAACTTAAAGAAATCACTCTTGACTTTGATGAACCTCAAACAAAAGATGAAGTTTTAGAAGAAATTGAAAAGGATACAACAGCATTTGATGCTTCAAACTTATTTGATGATTTGTCAGATGATGAATAATCGCAAACAAAACCAATTTAGGAGAAAATTATGTTTGAATTAATAAATTTTGATTCTATTAAAATCGGAATTGCTTCCCCAGAAAAAATCAGGGAATGGTCTTATGGTGAAGTTACTAAACCAGAAACAATAAATTATAGGACTCAAAAACCAGAAAAAGATGGTCTATTTTGTGAAAGAATATTTGGACCAAAGAAAGACTGGGAATGCCATTGCGGAAAATATAAAAGAATTCGTTATAAAGGCGTAGTTTGCGATAAATGTGGCGTGGAAGTTACAAGTTCAAAAGTTCGTCGTGAAAGAATGGGACATATTGAACTTGCAACACCTGTAACACATATTTGGTTCTTCCGTTCTGTTCCTTCTAGAATTGGAACAATTTTGGATATTACACCAAAACTACTTGAACAAGTTGTTTATTATGTTAGTTATGTAGTTTTAGACCCTAAAAACACACACTTTACTTATAAACAAGTTATTTCAGATAAAGAATATCGCGATGCTATTGAAACTTATGGCGAAAATAGCTTTGTAGCAGGAATGGGCGCTGAAGCAGTTAAAAAATTGCTTTCAGAAGTTGACCTTGAAAAGGAAAGCAAAGAATTGAAAGAAATTTTGCAAACTGCAAAAGGTCAAAAGCGTCTTAAAGCTATTAAAAAACTAGAAATTGTTGAAGCTTTTAGAGAAAGCGGAAACAAACCAGAATGGATGGTTCTTGATGTTATTCCAGTTCTTCCACCAGAACTTAGACCTATGGTCCAACTTGATGGCGGCAGATTTGCCACAACAGATTTGAACGATTTATATAGAAGAGTTATCAACAGAAATAATCGTTTGAAAAAACTTATGGAACTTGGCGCGCCAAATGTTATCATAAGAAATGAAAAAAGAATGCTTCAAGAAGCAGTTGATGCTTTGATTGAAAATGGAAAACGCGGCAAAGCAGTTCAAGGTGCAAAAGCAAGAGATTTGAAATCTTTAACTGCTATGCTTACAGGTAAACAAGGTAGATTTAGACAAAATCTTCTTGGTAAACGTGTTGACTATTCAGGCCGTTCAGTTATTGTTGTTGGCCCAGAACTTAAAATGTATCAATGCGGACTTCCAAAAGAAATGGCTCTTGAACTCTTCAAGCCATTCATTATCAAAAGATTGGTCGAAATGAATCAATCTAATAATATTAAGAGTGCAAAACGCTTAATTGAAAGAGAAAAACCAGTTGTTTGGGACGTTCTTGATGAAGTTATTAAAGACCACCCAGTTCTTTTGAACCGTGCTCCTACACTTCATAGACTTGGTATTCAAGCGTTTGAACCAGTGCTTGTTGAAGGAAGGGCAATTAAACTTCACCCATCTGTTTGCTCAGGATTCAACGCCGACTTCGATGGTGACCAAATGCCTGTTCACGTTCCTCTATCAATAGATTCAAGAACAGAAGCAAGAACATTGATGCTTGCAAGTAACAATATTTTAAAACCTTCAGATGGTAAGCCAATTTGTAGCCCTGCACAAGATATTGTCCTCGGTTGTTATTATTTAACAGTTATCAGACCAGGCGCAAAGGGTGAACATTCTGTTTATTCTTCTTGCAACGAAGCAGTTATGGCTTATCAAACTGGAAACCTTGACATTCAAGCAGAAATTCAAGTTAGAAGATCTTGCGAAGTTGATGGCGTAACTTACACAGATAGAATTACAACGACAGTTGGTAGAATAATCTTTAACTGGGCAATTCCACAAAATTTAGGTTGGATTGACAGAACAAAGAGAGAAAATTACAATCAACTTGAAATAAATCAAGTTGTTAAAAAAGCTGAATTGAGCAAAATTATCAATATGGCTTATACAAATCTTGGAACAACTGAAACTTCAAATATCGTTGATAAAATTAAAGCAACAGGCTTCAAATATTCAACACTTGGCTCTATCACAATTAACGTATTTGATATGAAAGTTCCAGCTGAAAAAGATGAAATTATTGCTGAAACAAACAAAAAAGTTTTAGAAAACGATAAATTCTTGGCTCGTGGACTTATCACAGAAGATGAAAAATTAATTTCTAATATGAATTTATGGTCAGAAGCGACAGGAAAAGTTAAAGATAAACTTACAAGTTTCTTAGACGATTTCAATCCACTTAAAATGATGGCTATGTCTGGCGCTCGTGGTTCGATGGTTCAAGTTTCGCAACTTTGCGGTATGCGTGGTATCATGGTTGGTGCTTCTGGACAAAAAGTTGATGTTCCTATTAAATCTAACCTTCGTAACGGACTTACTCCAATAGAATATTTCTTGTCATCTCGTGGTGGTCGTAAAGGTCTTGCCGATACAGCTCTTAAAACAGCCGATTCAGGTTATTTAACAAGAAGACTTGTTGACATTTCTCATAACATAGTTGTAAATGAAGAAGACTGTTTTGAAACAGCAGGCGAAAAAGTTAAAGGTATGAAAGTATCTGCAATTTACTCTGATGGTGCAGTTCTAGAACCACTTGAAGACAGAATTGTTGGAAGATTTGCTGTAGACGATGTTATTAATCCAGTAACTAAAGAAGTTATTGTCCCTGCAAACACCATGATTTCCGAAGCACAAGCAAGCGAAATCACTAAAGCAGGCATAACAGAAGTTAACATTAGAACTCTTCTTACTTGTAAGAGCAAGCACGGAGTTTGTGCTAAATGTTATGGACGCAATATGGCTGGCAAAGATAAAGTCAATATTGGTGAAGCAGTTGGTATTATCGCTGCTCAATCAATCGGTGAACCAGGAACACAGTTGACAATGAACAACAAGCACTTCTCAGGTGCTATCGTTGCATCAGATATCACAAAAGGTCTTCCTCGTGTTGAAGAAATCTTTGAAGCAAGAAAGCCAAAAGGTGAATCACCAGTTGCAGAAATTTCAGGAACTGTTTCAATACGTGAAGATAATAAAAACTATATTATCACAATCAAAGGTGCTGAAAACGAATTTGATTATGAAATCAAAAAGCCAGCTTATTTGAAAGTTAAAGATGGTCAAAAGATTGACGCCGGAACACAATTAATTGAAGGTTCAATTAACCCAACAGATTTGTTAAGAACTAAAGGATTAAAAGGCGTTCAAGATTATCTTCTTTCAGAAGTTATTTCAGTTTATAGAGCACAAGAAGTTAAGATTAACGATAAGCATATTGAAGTTATTATCAGACAGATGCTTAAGAAAGTTAAGATTGAAAATTCTGGTTCAACTTCACTCCTTCCAGGACAAGTTGTTGATGTGTTCACTTATGAAGAAGAAAACTTGAAAGCACTTCAAGAAGGTGGCGTTCCAGCAACAGCAAAACGTATCTTGCTTGGAATTACAAAAGCAGCGTTGACAACAGAAAGCTTCTTGTCAGCAGCATCATTCCAAGAAACATCAAGAGTTTTGACAGATGCAGCGCTTAAATCTAAAACAGATTATTTGCTTGGACTTAAAGAAAATGTTATTATCGGCAAACTTATTCCAGCAGGAACTGGACTTAAACAATATAGAAAAGTTATGCCAGTTGAAGTTAAAGATAACAAGGTTGAAGCAATATAGAAAAAATTTAAAAATCTCAGAATTATTTCTGAGATTTTTTCATTTTAAGAATAAATATTTTTCTTGTAATTTTTTGCAAAAAAATGTATAATCGAAGTATGAAATACTTTATTACTACTTTTGGATGTCAAATGAATGTCCACGAATCAGAAAAACTTGCTGGCGTGCTTGAAGCACGCGGAATTTTATCTTGCGATAAAATTGAAGATGCAGACATTATAATTTTTAACACTTGTGCAATAAGAGAAGGGGCGCAAGATAGAGCAGTTGGCAATGTTGGCGCGCTTAAAAAACTTAAAAAAGAAAATCCAGACAAGATTATTGCAATATGTGGCTGTATGACGCAACAAAAAGAAGTCAGTGAAAAACTTTACAAAACTTTCCCTTTTGTTGATATAATTTTTGGCACTAAAAATTTGAATAAGTTTAGTGATTTTATTGATGAAATAATAAAAAATCGCGAAATTGTTAAAAAATCATTAAAAAAATCTAAAAAAGAAAGGATTTTAGAGATTTCTGATGAAGATTTGGTTTTAGAAAATATGCCAATTCATAGAACAAGCGGAAATAATAATTGGGTCAACATCATTTATGGTTGCAATAACTTTTGCTCATATTGTATTGTCCCTTATGTACGTGGCCGCGAAAGAAGTAGAAAGAAAGAAGACATTTTAAACGAGATAAAGTCAATTATTGAAAATAAAAAGGAAGAAAAACAAAAGATAACTTTGCTCGGTCAAAATGTCAATTCCTATGGAAAGGACATTTATGAAAATTATGGCTTTAAAGAATTGTTGCACGATATATGTCAAATTGAAGGCGATTTTGAATTAACTTTTATGACTTCGCATCCAAAAGACATAACAAAAGAAGTTATTGAAACTATTGCTAACGAAAAGAAAATTTTAAAAGAACTTCACTTGCCAGTTCAATCAGGTTCAAATGCTATATTAAAAGCAATGAATAGAAGATATACAGTAGAAAACTATCTTGAAAAAGTTGATTATTTAAGGAAATTAATTCCAGAAATTAGACTTACAACAGATATTATCGTTGGCTTTCCAGGCGAAACGGAAGAAGATTTTAATTTAACTTGCGAATTGGTCAAAAAAGTCAAATATGCAGGAATATTTGCATTTATGTATTCCCCAAGGCCAAACACGCCAGCAGCAAAAATGGAAAATCAAGTTCCAGATGCTGTAAAAAATTATCGTGTTAATTACTTATTGAATTTACAAAAGCAATTTAATAAATAAACAAAAAGAGGAAAAAATGAAAATAACAGAAATTGATAGAAGCAAATTAACAGTTATGTTTCAGCAATATTATGATATAAAAATTCAAAATTTAGATACGATTGTTATGTATCGTTTGGGTGATTTTTATGAAATGTTCTTTGAAGATGCTGAAATTGCTTCTCGCGTGTTAGATTTAACTTTGACAGGCAGAGATTGTGGGCTAGAAAAACGCGCTCCAATGTGTGGGGTGCCTTTTCACGCTGCTGAAAATTATATTGCAAAACTTGTTGCAAATAATTATAAAGTTGGAATTTGTGAGCAATTAACTGAGCCTAACAAAAAGGGCTTGGTCGAACGCGGAATTATAAGAGTTATAACACCAGGAACGCTTGTTGATGACTCAATGCTTGACCAAAAATCAAACAATTATCTTTGCAGCATATTTATGTTAAAAGATAAGATTGAGAAACAAGATATTAAAGTGCTTGCAAAAAATTGGGAAAATCTTGAAAATAGCGAACAATTAATTAATGCTATCAATGGAATTGGTTTAGCTTATTGCGATATATCAACGGGAGAATTTAAGGTTGAACAAATAGATTTGGCTAAAAAAGATGCATTGATAGAACTTAACAGCATTTTAAACAGAATGATGCCAAGTGAAATCATTGTGCTCGAAGAAGACAAACGAATTATGAGAGATTCAAAAGTCTTTTCGCCTGAACTATTATCCAAAATTCAAACTTTTTATGATTATGCTTTTGAAATCAATGCTTGCAATGAAGCATTAATCAATCAATTTGGCGCGGAAGAAATCAAAAATGCGTTCAGCAAAATTCCATCTGCCAGTTATATGGCTGCAGGAGCATTGACCATATATCTTGCGGAAACTCAAAAAAGAAGTTTGGCTCAAATCAACAAAATTAAAGATTTGGAAGAGCAAAAGTATTTAAAACTAGACGCTTCAACAAGGCGCAATCTAGAAATTATTGAAACAATTAGAGAACGCAAAAAACGCGGATCTTTGCTTTGGGTTATAGATAACACTTTAACGAGTATGGGAGCAAGGCTGTTGAAAAATTGGCTTTCACTTCCTTTGCAAGACGAAAAAGAAATCAACGCAAGATTGGATAGCGTGGAAGATTTTGTTAATAATTTAATTCCAAGGCAAGAATTAAAAGAAAAGTTAAATCAAATAACAGATATTGAAAGAATTGCGGCTAGGATAGCGTATGGAAATTTTAACCCTAGAGATGCCATAAGTTTGAAACAATCAGCCGCTGTTTTGCCTGAAATTAAAAGTTTGCTAGAAAATTACAACAGCAAAAAGATTAAAAACCTTTGTGAAAATTTAGATGTTTTAGATGATATTTATAATTTAATCAATAGAGCAATCGCTGATGATGCTCCAGCAATTTATAACAACAGCTTAAATGTAATCAAAGAAGGATACAACAAAGAATTTGATACATATAAACACGCAAAAGAAAACGCCGATGACTTAGTAACACAACTTGAAATCAAAGAGCGTGAAGAAACAGGCATTAAAAATTTAAAAATCAATTATAACAAAGTTTTTGGATATTTCATTGAAGTTACAAAATCACAACTTGGGCTTGTTCCTTTTAGATATACGCGCAAACAAACAACAACAAATTCAGAAAGGTTTATAACTGCAGAATTGAAAATGATAGAAGACCAAGTTGTTGGCTCATCTGAAAATGCTCAAAAATTGCAAGAACAATTATTTTTGGAATTGAGAAATTATTTGTTAAACAATATTGAAAGATTGCAAAAAACAGCGCAAATAGTTGCGGAAATTGATGTTTTGATGTCATTGGCAACGATTGCTATAAAAAACAATTATTGCAAGCCAAAAATCAATTCTAAAATTGAACATATAAAGATTGTTGAAGGAAGGCACCCAGTTGTTGAAGAAATCAATAAGAATCAATCATTTGTGCCAAATGACACTTACATAAACACAGATACAGACAAATCAATCATAATAACTGGTCCAAATATGGCGGGCAAAAGCACATATATGCGTCAAGTTGCTTTGATAACTTTGTTAGCGCATATAGGAAGTTTTGTTCCCGCAGCGTCCGCTGAAATTTGCATAACGGACAGAATTTTCACTCGTGTTGGTGCTAGCGATGATTTGGCTTATGGTCAATCAACTTTTATGGTTGAAATGGTGGAAGTTGCCAACATTTTGAATAATGCAACGCCAAAAAGCCTAGTCATATTAGATGAAGTTGGAAGGGGAACATCAACTTTTGATGGTCTTTCAATCGCCTGGGCTGTAATGGAATATATTTCAAATAAAATGCAAATAAAGACTATTTTTTCCACACATTATCACGAACTCACAGAACTAGAAGGCTTTTTAAAAGGCGTAAAAAATTATCGAATAACTGTTAAAGAAGTTGGAGATGGAATTGTATTTTTAAGAAAAGTTGTCCGTGGCGGAGCAAATAAGAGTTTTGGTGTTGCTGTTGCTGCACTTGCAGGGCTCCCAAATGAAGTTATTGCAAGAGCAAAAGAGATAAGTACAAATCTTGAAAAGGCAGAAATTAATCGCAAAATTGCAGAAACTAATTTGGGTTCTATTCAAGAAGTCGAAAACATAAAACGCTCATATTCTGATGTAATCGGGATGTTGGAAGATGTAAATGTTAATATGCTAACGCCGCTTGCTGCGTTTGATATGCTTGTTGACCTTGTAAATCGCGTTAAAAGATAAAATAAGGAGAAGTTATGGGAATTAATATATTGCCAGAAGATGTTTTTAATAAGATAAGCGCTGGAGAAGTTGTTGAAAGACCTGCCTCAATAGTTAAAGAGCTTGTTGAAAATTCTATTGACGCTGGAGCAACAAAAATTAGCGTTGAAATTTTTGATGGCGGCTTGCGTGAAATAATAATAACTGATAACGGCAGCGGCATAGAGCCTGAAGATATTGAAAAAGCGTTTATGCCACACGCAACAAGCAAAATTAAAAATTCAGAAGATTTGGAAAACATTTCGTCCTTAGGCTTTCGTGGCGAGGCTTTGGCAAGTATCGCTTCAGTTAGCCAAGTTGAAATGATAACAAAGACAGAAAACAACGATTTTGGCGTAAAAATTTGTTATTCTGGCGGCAAATTTCAAGAAAAGTGCGAAATTGGTTCGGCAAACGGAACTAAAATAGTTGTAAAAAACTTGTTCTTTAACACTCCTGCTAGGTTGAAATTTATGAAAAAGCCTAAGTCAGAAGAAGGAGAAATAACTCATCTTTTAACAAGACTTATTTTGGCCAACCCAAGCGTATCGTTTAGATATAGCGCAGATGGCAAAATCATATATAACACTTTTGGCAATGGGCTTGCAGAAGCGCTTTACATTGTTTATGGAAAAGATGTTTATGACAACTTGATTGAAGTCAATAGCGAAAGTGGCGATATGTCCATTCGTGGATATATTGCAAGGCCAACACTTGCAAAGCCAAACAGAACTTATGGCACTTTGTTTGTTAATGGCAGATTGGTCAATAATTTTATGATATTTTCCGCAATAACTGATGCCTTAGAAGGCTTTATAATGAAAGGAAAGTTCCCGCTTTTTGCATTAAATTTAAACTTGCCTTTTGAAGATGTTGATGTCAATGTTCACCCATCAAAACAAGAAGTTAAATTTGCAAATCCAGGCAAAATTTATGGCTTTGTTTCAAATGCAATTTATAAAGCAGTCTCAAACGTTAATTTCATACAAAACATAACTAATGAAGAAGAAATCAATCAAGTTGATGAAGTAAGCCAAGATAATTTAACAACTTTATCAAATAACGAAGGTTCGAGTTTTAGTTTTGTTATGGACATTATTAAAAATAATGCTAATGAAAATAAATTTTCTTGCGAGCCAAACAAACTAGTTGAAATTGCGCTGGGGGATGAAAATAAGCAGGTCAAACAAGAAGTAAATTATGAAAACTTATATTCAAAATTGCCAGTTAATGAACAGACGAAAGTTGAAGAAGTTTTTAATAATTTTGAAATAATTGGTGTGATTTTTAACACTTATATAATTTTGCAAAAGGGTGAGTTTGTATATTTTATAGACCAACACGCGGCACACGAAAGGCAACTTTATGACAAAATTATGGAAAGCTTAAGCAAAAATGAGGTGACATCGCAAAGTTTGTTTATGCCTATAGAAATTGAATTAAATGATAAAGAAATTAACTTTTTAACTGAAAATCAAGAAAAATTCAAGAATTTTGGCTTTAATTTTGTAATTTTTAACAAAACTTTAAAAATTATTGCTATTCCATATATTCTTTCTAATATGAACATCAAAGAATTTTTCGATAATGTTTTTGCAGAAATTGATTCCTTTGCGAACAAGCCTTTATCCTATATAAATGAAAGGTTTACACAACTTGCTTGCAAGTCAGCAGTCAAAGCGGGCAATGTTTTGTCTGAAAGCGAAATAAATATTTTGCTCAATCGTTTTGCTGAAAATGACCACGTATTGTTATGCCCACACGGCAGACCAATAGTAATGCAACTTTCACGGAACGAAATTGAAAAAATGTTTAAAAGGAAGCTATAAATTATATAGATTTATTTGTCTAAAATAATCAAATTTGATAAACTAAAATAGTTATGAAAAATAAATGTGCGGTTATTATATATGGTCCTACAGGTGTTGGCAAAACCAGCACTTCTATTGCTGTTGCCAAAATGCTAAATGGTGAGATTGTTTCAGCAGATAGTATGCAAGTTTATAAGGGAATGGACATCGGAACAGCAAAAATCACAAAAGAAGAAATGCAAGGCGTTAAGCATCATCTTATTGATGTTTGTAAGCCAAATCGCGAATTTACAGTTTGTGATTATGTTAAAAAAGCAAAAGAAAACATCAACAAAATTTTAGAGAAAGGAAAACTTCCAATAATTGTTGGTGGCACTGGGCTATATTTAAAAGCGTTGATAGAAAATTATGATTTTAATGGCGTATACAAAGATGAAAAAATAAGAAAACACTATCAACAACTTGCAAAAAAATATGGCAATGAATATGTTTATAACATTTTAAAAGAAAAAAATCCAACCAGAGCAGAAGCCCTAAATGTTAACGATACTTTTAGGGTAATTCGCGCGCTTGAAATTTTTGATATTAACGAACGAGATAAAGACAAAGTATTAGCTCAAAAAACAGAGAACAAGAACGATATTAACTATATTGTTTTTGCGCTCACAATGGATAGGGAAAGACTTTACAAACGCATTAATAAACGCGTTAACATTATGTATAGGCAAGGTTTAAAAGACGAAGTTCAAAAGTTGATGGACGATGGCATCAATCCCGAATGTCCTGCTATGCAAGGAATAGGCTATAAAGAAATGATAGCGCATTTAAACAAAGAAGCCAAAGCAAGGGAAACAAAAGAATTGATTAAAAGGCGAAGCAGAAATTACGCTAAAAGGCAGTTGACATTTTTGCACAGTATGCCAAATGTAAATGAAATTCCTGCTGGCCGATATGCTGCAAAACATATCGTAGAATTTGTTAAAAACGAATTAGGAAATGAAAATGAATAAGATTGAGAAAATTGAAAAAAAGTTAAACAAAGTTTTTTCACATTTTGATGAGATTGCTTTAAAAAATCAAGAAAAGGTTTTAAAAGCACTTCAAAAACATAATATTTCAACAAGACACTTTGCAGGCACAACTGGCTACGGTTATGACGATATTGGAAGAGACAATTTAGGCAAAGTTTTTGCAAGCGTGTTTGGCGCAGAAAGCGCTATTGTTTCTCCACATATTACTTGTGGCTCTCACGCTATTGCAATCGTTTTGTTTGGCATTTTAAGGCCGGGCGACACTATGTTGTCTGTTGCTGGCAAGCCTTATGACACTTTAGATGAAACAATATTCGGTGTTGAAGGTGAAAATAGGGGCAGTTTAAAAGACTTAAATATAAGTTATTCTCAAATTGATTTAAAAAACGATGCTTTGAATTTTAAAGAAATTGAAGAAAAAGTTGCGCAATTAAAGCCTAAAATGGTCTTTTTGCAAAGAAGCAGGGGCTATAATTGGAGAAACGCTATTTCAATAGACGACATTAAAAAATGTGTTGAAATTGTAAAAGAAAAAAGTCCGAACTCCATATTTGTTGTGGACAACTGTTATGGCGAATTTGTTGCAGAATATGAGCCAACCGATGTTGGAGCGGATATTGCGGTTGGGTCATTGATTAAAAATCCTTGCGGTGGACTTGCTTCAACCGGGGCATATATAGTCGGCAAAAAGCAAATTGTTGAATTAATTTCATACAGATTAACATCGCCTTCACTTGGGACAGAAGTTGGTTCTTATGAAAAAGGCTATCGTGAGTTTTATCAAGGTCTATTTTTGGCACCACATATTGTAAGTCAAGCCATAAAGGGTGCATATTTGATTGGTGAAGTTTTGGCAGAACAAGGCTATGAAGTTATGCCAAAATCCAACGAAATAGCCGGCGATATCATAAAATCAATAAAATTCAATGATGAAAATCAAATGATATCATTTATACAAGACATACAAAAATTTTCACCTATTGATAGCGATGCAGTTCCAATGCCTTGGGATATGCCAGGCTATTTGGATAAAATCATTATGGCTGCGGGCACTTTTGTTAGTGGGGCATCAATAGAATTGTCAAGCGATGGCCCAGTCAAACCTCCTTTTGTTGCATATTTCCAAGGGGCGTTGACCTATGAGCACGCAAAACTTGTAGCAATTCATTTGCTTGAAAAATAAAATGATATCAATGCTTAATTATATTAATTTATTACTAAATAATTCAAATAAAAAAATTTATTAAAAATTGTTGACAGATTATACAAAATAGTGTAATATAACTAAGCATTTTGAGTTTCGGGGTGTAGCGCAGTTGGTAGCGCACGTGGTTTGGGACCATGGGGCCGGGAGTTCGAGTCTCTTCACCCCGACCAATACTTAACTCAGATGTTAGGTGCGGACCTTTAGCTCAGTTGGTTAGAGCAACCGGCTCATAACCGGTCGGTCCTAGGTTCGAGCCCTAGAAGGTCCACCATCTTCAAAGAGATTTGAAGAAGAAGGCACTTTTCAGTTATTAAAAATGGAAAAGCCTTTGTTATCTCACATGGTTCGGTAGTTCAGTTGGTTAGAACGCTAGCCTGTCACGCTAGAGGTCGTGGGTTCGAGCCCCATCCGAATCGCCAAGTTTGCTTAAAGCAAACTTTAATTTTGCCTCGATAGCTCAGTCGGTAGAGCAGAGGACTGAAAATCCTCGTGTCGGTGGTTCGATTCCGCCTCGAGGCACCAGCCGAAAGGCAAAGAGAACGACCGCACGAGCAAATCTCTTGCAAGGCGGAGTTCGACAGCCTATGAGGCACCAGCCGAAAGGCAAAGAGAACGACCGCACGAGCAAATCTCTTGCAAGG
>URAC01000005.1 GCA_900545735.1 uncultured Bacillota bacterium
TCTACACGAGCCTTATCGTCGGCAGCGTCAGATGTGTATAAGAGACAGTCATATTTCAACATATATGTTGATGGTTGAAGAAGGAACAAAACTTGCTAAATTCAATTTGAATTTGGAAGAAGTTGATGAAAATTCAGCAAGGCAATATGAACTTGTTTATAACTTTTTGAAAGATAAAAATTTTGAAAGATATGAAGTTTCAAACTTTGCAAAAAATAAAACTTATTCAAAACATAATGTAAATTATTGGCAGAGAAAAAACTATTTGGGCTTTGGATTAAGTGCTCATTCTTTTATCAAGCCTTATAGATTTTACAACACCAGCAACTTGCAAAAATACATTGAATATTATTCAAATCCAAAATTCGAAATTAACAAAAAAAGCGAGCAAGAAATTTTGCAAGAAGTTAAGAGAAAAGAAATTGTTAAGGTTGAAAAACTTTCTAAAAAAGAAAGTATGGAAGAAAAAATTATGCTTAGTTTGAGATGTCAAAACGGGCTAGACCTAAATGAGTTCAAAGATGAATTTTTTGATTTAATTAGTAAGAAAAATGACGAGACAATTTTGCTTTTAAAAAATGACTTAATTGAATTGAAAGAAAACAAAATTAAGTTGACAGAAAAAGGCTTTCTTGTTGCCAATCAAGTGATTTTGAAACTTATATAATTCGACAAAAAATATAATATTGGCTATTGATTTTTTAAAAAGTTTGTGATATAAAGTTGATATAAATCGTTTTAAAATTTAAGAGGGAGAATATGAAACACATAATTTTCGCGCACGAACTGTTTTATAAATTTGTTGAAGTAGACGGCATTGAGCAGTTTAAATTTTGTGTTGCTTATGGCAATCGCTGTTGGGATATAGAAAATCACGCAAATGTTTATTACACGGATAGATTGCCTATAACAAATGTTTGGAGAGAAAATAAGAATGGAGATTTTATTCTTAATTTGCCTAATAAATTAGAACAAATTGATTATGATTTACTCCCAAAATTTATTGATAAAAACGACTTCAAATCTTTCAAACTTGATGTTAATGAGCTAGCAGATATGGAGAAAAATTTTAATAAAAATTTAAAATTAACGCAAGAACAATTATCTCAACAAGAATTGAAAAGAATTTTGATGTCAAATTATAATGTCGATACGAAAGCAAAATTTAATGAAAGCAAATCACTAAACATTGAAATGTAAAAAAAATCACCAATTTGGTGATTTATTTTATTATGTTTGCAATGTATGCTTTGAGTTCGCTTATTGGCATTCTTATTTGTTCCATTGTATCTCTGTCACGGACGGTTACAGTGTTGTCTTGCAATGTGTCGAAGTCAACCGTTACACAAAGTGGAGTGCCTATTTGGTCTTGACGGCGATATCTTTTGCCAATAGTTCCTGTTTCATCATAAGTTACACGGAAATCCTTAGCGAGTTCTTTAAATAATTCGTGTGCTTTATCTGACAAATCTCTTTTAATTAAAGGCAAAACTGCAACTTTGAAAGGAGCAATCCTTGGAGATAAATGCATAATTTCACGAACTTCGCCATCTGGCAATGTTTCAACATCGTAAGCATTGCAAATAACTGCAAGTATGGCTCTGTCTAATCCATAAGAATTTTCAATAACATTTGGAATAAACTTTTCATTAGTAATTGGGTCAAGGTATTCCATATTTTTGCCACTATATTCTTGGTGCTTTGTTAAGTCGTAGTTTGTTCTGTTATGAATGCCGTTGACTTCGTCCCAGCCGAATGGGAATTGATAATAAACATCGCAAGCGGCTTTTGCATAGAAGGCGAGTTTATCGTGGTCGTGGAATTTTAATTTTTCTTCTGGGATTCCAAGTGAAACGAAAAATTCTTTAGATACCTTTTTAAATTCTTCATAATATTTTTCATCTTCGTCAGCGTGGCAGAAGAATTGATATTCCATTTGTTCAAATTCAATTTGCCTAAAAGTGAAATTTCCAGGGGTGATTTCGTTTCTAAACGCTTTGCCGATTTGACCAATTCCAAAAGGAACTTTTGCCCTCATTGAGCGTTGAACATTCAAAAAGTTTACATATTCGCCTTGTGCTGTTTCAGGGCGGAGATAAATATCCAAAGCATTTTCGCTTGTTACGCCTCTTTGAGTTTTGAAAAGCAAATTGAATTGCCTAATTGGTGTAAAGTTGCTTTTTCCACAAACAGGGCAAGGAACGTGATGCTCTTGAACATACTCACTCATTTCTTCTTTTGTCATTAAATCTGGATTAACTTCACCGTGAGAATAATTTGAAATTAAATTGTCCGCTCTAAAACGCGCTTTACATTCTTTGCAGTCCATAAGAGGGTCAGAAAAACTTGCAACGTGACCCGATGCTTCCCAAACTCTTGGATTCATTAAAATTGCGCAATCAACGCCATAAGAGTTTTCTCTTTCTTGAACAAATTTTTTCCACCATACTTGTTTGATATTGTTTTTAAGTTCCACACCTAATGGGCCATAATCCCAAGTGTTTGCAAGTCCGCCATAAATATCGCTTCCTGGGAAGATGTAACCAACATTTTTGCAATGCGCGACTATTTTATCCATTTCTATATTTGCCATATCTTTCTCCTTAAATTATGCCTTGTATTATAGCACAAAAAAAGAATAAATCAATTAAAATCTATTCTTTTTAAAATTTTTATTGTCTTGTTGTAACTCCAATAAATTTTTCAAGTTCGCCAATGATTTTTTCGCAAGTTTTGAGATTTTCCTGTTCTGCAAAAATTCTTACAACATTTTCAGTGCCTGAAAATCTTATGGTTGCCCAATAATCATTTTCAAAAATCATTTTATATTCATTTTCACCAACAATATTGAGGATTTTTTTAGTTAATTTAGGGGATTTTTTATCTATGAATAGCATTTTGCTTATTTTTTCCTTTTGTTTAGCGGAAATAGGATAGGCATATTCAATGACTTCTGATTTGAATTTGGTCAATTTTTGAATTTCTTTCAAAAGTTCATCAATGGTCTTGCCACTTTCCGCCATTAAACCAATTAACAAAGCGGTTACAACCAGCCCATCTTTTGAATAAATATGCTTTTTGAAGGCAATTCCGTTGGATTCTCCGCCCAAAAATGCATCAGTAGTTGATAAAATCTTGCCTATATGTTTAAATCCCACTTTTGCATCATAACAAGCATCATTAAAGGTTTTTGCTAGTTTTACAGAAAGGTTTGAAAGGGCAGTGTTTTTAACAATTCCGCCTTTATAGCCTTTGAATTTGACGAAATAATAATACAAGACTGGCAAAATGAAATTGCAATCTAAAACTTTTCCTTTGCTATCAATAACGGAAATTCTATCGCCATCGCCATCTAACGCGATGCCCAAATCAAATTTTTCATCTTTGAGTTTTTTAACTTGGTCGTCAAGATTTTTCTTGTATGGGGCAGGTAAAATTCCGCGGAAAAGCACATCACGATTTACATTCATACATTCAAAATTTTTGATGCCCATACGCTTGAATAGATATTGCAAACATTCAGTAGAATTGCCGTTCATAGCGTTAAATAAAATTTTAAACTTGCATTTTTTTGTTGCGTTGATATCTACAAAACTCAAAATGCTTTCACAAAATTCTGATATGTCGGAAATAAATTCAATTTTTGCACTAGTATGCTTTTTGTCTAACAAATCTTGTATGTTTATATCTTCATTTGCCCATTTTTCTATACGAGCGCAAAAGACATCATCAACTTCTTTTGCTGGCCTTTCAAAAATTTTAATACCATTATACATATATGGGTTATGGCTAGCAGTTATCATTAATCCTAAATTTGCAATTTTTGTCATATATGAAATGACGGGCGATGGCACAGAGTGGTCATATAAAAACACTTTAACATCAAAAGAGGATAAGGTTTCGCCAAGCCATTTTGCAAAGGTTTCGCTCATAAATCTATTGTCATAGCCAATGACTACGCTTGGCTTTTTTATTTTTTCTTCTTCAAAATATTTGCTTAATGCGTAGGCAATTTTTTGCACATTTTCTTTTGTAAAATCTTCACCAATTATTCCGCGAAAACCGCTAGTTCCAAACTTTATCATTTTCTTCATCCCTTTTTTTATTAAAGTATATTGAAAATTTTCAAATTTTCCAAATTTTTATAGACAAATTGTATAAAATAATTTGTAGAAAAATATGCAAATAGATTTGACTTTTTTTCGCGCGTATATTAATATATATAAAAAATAAGGCAAATTTGGGGTAGTTTCTTGAAAACATTAAATAAAAAAATTTTTAGATTGCTTATTTTAATTTCGCTAATTGTTGTCATTGGCGTTTCTTTTATTGTTACAAGTGCTATTTATAAAGGCGCTCATTCTGGGTTCGGCTCATTGGTCTTAGATAAAGGCATCAATATCGAAATTGCAGATGCCGACATCGATAGTTTGTCTAGAAATATGTCAATTCCAGTTCAATATTACACTGACAAATCTGCCACGATTGAGACAAACAGGAAAGATTTTTCCGTAGAGCCAACAAGCTCAACTGAATATTACATAGCAAATCCAACTATCACAGCACAAGAAGGCACAGAACCTTTTTATCTAAGAGTCAAGTTAAATGCACTATATTATGCTGACGGCAGTGACACTCCAACAACTTTTTCTATGTCATTAACTGAAAAACAAATTCTTTATAGTTTGTTTTCAACAGATTCAAATTATTCACCAATAAAGTTTAATGACTATTTTGCTGCTGACGCCAATGGTGAATATTATTACTATGTTAGTGGCGGCTACGGAGCTGCAACAAAAAACAACTTGCAATTAGTTAACGCTGGCGATGAAATTAAATTGTTCCAAGGCTTCTTGGCTAATGATGTAACGCCAGTTTCCAGCGTATACTTCAAATATTTTGAAAGCATTCCTAATAATGTAACAAAAATCTCTTTTACTTTGGATATTGAACTTGCTACTGCACAAATTTGGGATATGCCAGATGTTAAACTCTTAACAGAAGATGAAATAACACTTTCTGGAGATAAAACGGAAATCATTGCTATTAATGCAGTTGACACAACTTATGCGCTTCCAGGTTATACAACCGATGGAACAAAAATTACAAGCGTCGGTGTAAGCACAAATATGCTTGATGGCGATGCTGTAAAAGTATATTTTGCCAACACAATGACAACCGTTGGTGGATATAATTCAGTCAGTTCATTAAATAAAATTTATTTAGGCAACAATGTAACAACTATAGCGCCTAATGCTTTTTCATATTCAGGCTTAACTGGAGATTTGATTTTGCCAATTACCATTGCTAATATTGGTGAAAATGCATTTAATAATTGCGATTTCGCTTGTGAATTTCCATATATTCCTAACATAGCAACTATTGGCAATTATGCATTTAATTCCTGCGATGGCTTAATTGGAACATTGCATATTTCAGGCTCAGTAGGCAATAATGCTTTTGAAAACACAGGTTTTGATGTTATTAAAATCGCCTCTGGTGCAACAAGTTTGGGGCAAGATTCTTTATCAAACTTAACATCGCTTTTAAGAGTGTATATAGATTCTAGCAGCATTTCAAGTTTAGATTCCTCAAATTGTGGGTTGTTGTCAAATAACACCCTTACAGATGTATATGTTAAAGAGGGCTTGGCTGTTGGAGAGTATATTTCCAATAATGCTAATTTTGTTCTAACTAAATCAAATGCTTCAGGATATAACCATTATGGTAGAGCGGTTAAAATAACTTGGAATGGTGGCAGCATTGCAGGCACTTTAGATGCAAATTTGTGGAACTATGCAGGTAGCACGGGATACACAAGCACAAACGCTGGTAGCAATTCTGTTTATACTTTCAGTGGCAAAAATGCAATATCAAAAGTGGGTATAAATGGTGAAAATATTTATTATTTGCCAACCCCAATTATTAGTGGCTACACATTTAATGGCTGGTTCACGGCAGATGGTGCTGGCGTAAAAGTTGCAACTGCAGATGGCTGGATTGCAAGCGTCAGCGGTTATACAGATGAAAATAAGGCGTGGATTAAAACTGACGCCACAACTTTGTATGCTCGTTATACAAAAAAATCTTTTACAATCAGTTATAATTTGGCTGGCGGCGGAACTTCTTCAACTAGACCTACATCGTATACTTTTGGAACTACAACATCAATTCCAAATCCAACAAGAACGGGTTATACTTTCTTAGGTTGGACTGTTTCGTCATCACTTACAGGCAAAACTTATGGAACAATAAACCTTGGTGATGGACATCAACAATTCGATTCTAATTATACTTCAGCAGTATATTATGAATTATATTATTTAAATAATAATATAACATATACTGGCGAATTATCAGATTCAGAAATTAGATGGAGAATGTATACAACCGCGGGGGCATATAATGGTTCTTTAAGTTCAACACCAGTTACACCATCAAGCGATGGTTATACTAGTTTGTGGTATCATCGTGGAAAATCGGCAAGCAATACAACAATTTCTTTTACAACTGGCACAAGTTATTCAGTCGATGCTCATCAAGTGGGGGATTTGACGCTAACTGCTCGTTGGAAAGCCAATACCTACACAGTTACATTTGATCCAAATGGCGGAACTGTTTCTCAAACTTCAACAACCGTAACATACGATTCAACTTACGGCACATTGCCAACCCCAACAAGAACTGGTTACACATTCGCTGGCTGGCACACAGCAGCAAGTGGTGGAACAAAAATAGTTGATACAACAAAAGTAACCACAGCAAGCAACCATACTTTATATGCACAATGGACGGCCAATAAATACACAGTTACATTTGATCCAAATGGCGGAACTGTTTCTCAAACTTCAAAAACCGTAACATACGATTCGGCTTACGGAACTCTTCCAACCCCAACAAGAACTGGATACACATTTGCTGGCTGGTTCACAGCAAAATCTGGTGGAACACAAATAACGTCAGAAACAAAGGTTGCGATTACTTCAGCTCAAACACTTTATGCTCATTGGACGGCCAATAAATACACAGTTACATTTAATCCAAATAGCGGAAATGTTTCTCAAACTTCAAAAACCGTAACATACGATTCAACTTACGGAACTCTGCCAACACCAACAAGAACTGGTTACACATTTGAAGGCTGGTTCACAGCAGCATCTGGTGGAACACAAATAACATCAGAAACAAAGGTTGCGATTACTTCAGCTCAAACACTTTATGCTCATTGGACACTCAATAAGTCTTACTTATTAACTGGTTCAAAATGGCAACAAGCGTTAATTGATGCAAATTCTAATTATACGCAAGAAAATATTGCTAATATAACTTTCACTAACACAAAACCAACATCAGGAACAATCGTTTCAGTTGGTGCAATTAGTGCTGATGGCACAACAGCGTATGTAGAAGGAACAAGATATATAAGCGATGTTAAAGCCTATGTAACATCAAGTTCAACAAGCGGCAAATATAATGTAACATTCTACAGCCCTGTAACAATTTACGCACCAGTCGATTCAAGTAGATTGTTCTATGGCATATCTAATGCTATATCAATTGTATTTAATAATTTTAATACAAGCAATGTTACTGATATGTCCGACATGTTTTATGATTGCCTTAATTTAATATCATTAGACTTATCAAGTTTTGACACAAGCAATGTAAAAGATATGCATGGAATGTTTAGTAGTTGTTTCGACCTAGAATCAATAAATTTGTCAAGCTTTCAGACGAGTAAGGTTATAGATTTACAATTTATGTTCTATGATTGTAGCAGCTTGCTTTCTTTAGACCTTTCAAACTTTAATACAAGCAATGTAACTAATATGACAAGTATGTTCTATGAAAATGGTAGTTTGACAAATATAAATATTTCAAGTTTTGATACAAGAAAAGTTACAAGTATGCTTGCTATGTTTAGTGGGTGCCATAATTTGAATGGAACTCTTGATCTTTCAAGTTTTGATATGAGCAATGTAACAGATACAGATAGCATGCTTTCTGGTTGCTCTTCTTTAAGCGTAATTAAAACGCCAAAAGCTATTGGAAGCACTGCAATTACTTTGCCTTCAAAACACTGGTATAACGAAGAAACAATTGCTGGACCATATTCGCAAATTTCAAGCGCAATATTAACAAACGGAAGCATAACGCTTCGCCCTGGATACATAATAGAATTATGGGCAGAACATCCAGAAACGCAACAGAATGATCCACTTTATTATAATTATTTCTTCTCCAATCAAGCAGGAGACTCGCTTTCCTCCTTATTATGTAATGCGTATCCAAATCTAAATGCAACGGTAGCAAATAATGCTAGCTATATCCAGCTTCTTCCAAAAGACCCAGCGCTTTGGACAACGGTTGGCACAAATAAAATTCAAACAACAATGTATATTTGGGGAAATTCGCAATATTCCTACCGTGTTCCTGAAGGATATTTCATGGAAATTATTCAACTCGACTACGATGGCAATACTATTGGCGAAAGTTGGACGTTTGGTAATGAATATGTTGACGACAGCCAACAAGGCGATGATTCTGGAAGCATAACAACTCATTCGCGCGCATATAAATTACAACTTACTCTTTGGAATAACGGAAAAACTGTTAAGCCAAGCAGCGTCACAACAAGCGCTCTTTCAAGCTGGTATATAACAATGGAGTCTAACCAAGTTAAAAATATTTGGTATGGTCACGAAATTCCAATGCCAAAAGTTTATGTCCTTGGCATGCAATACTCCGATTATGTTCAAGCCCAAGCAGGAGCCATAACACAATCAACAAAAGATGATACCTTACACATTAATTTTACAAGCCTTGCAAATCTTGGAACAGTTTCTCATTGGGAAGTTATTACGCCAATAATTTACAATTTGTATTTCAATACTGGCAACGGAACTTACAACGGAAAACAAGGAACAATTCTAATTGGAAGTGGCTATGCAGGTCAGTCAATAGCGTTTGATTTGAATGATATTGTATCACCAGATGGCTATTGTTTAACAAAATTAACGCAAGCAAGTGGTTCAAAAGGTGGATTTGGTAACGGAAGTTCCTCAACCATCGCGATTTCGAACAATATGAATACATCGCAAAAGTATACATTTGGCCCTGGTGATGCAACAATTCAATTTAAATTCGCACAAAATACCGCTTCTTATTTAAGAAAAGATTGGAAGTCTGCTTTGACATCAATAGATGTAACAAAAATCGCTACAATTGAATTTACAAAAACCAAACCAACAGGTTCGGGTTATACAATTTTATCAGTTGGCGCAACTGCCACCGATGGAGCAACTGCATATGTTCAACACACACTATATGTTAATGATATATATGCTTATGTAAAAGCTAATTCATCTGATAGCAGTAAATATGATATTATTTTCTATAGTCCTGTAACAATTTACGCACCAGTCGATTCAAGTTATTTGTTTAGTAATTCAAGAACTTCATATAGATTAACAAGTTTAACTTCAATAACTTTTAATAACTTTAACACAAGCAATGTTACAAATATGAGTTATATGTTCTATTATTGTTCAGGTTTGACAAGTTTAAATGTATCATCATTTAATACCGGAAAAGTAACAAATATGAGTTATATGTTCTATCGTTGTTCAGGTTTGACAAGTTTAAATTTATCATCATTTAATACCGAAAACGTAACAAGTATGAGTTATATGTTTGCTTATTGTTCAAGTTTTACAAGTTTAAATTTATCATCATTTAATACCGGAAAAGTAACAAGTATGAATTATATGTTCCGTAATTGTTCAAGTTTGACAAGTTTAGATGTATCATCATTTAATACCGGAAAAGTAACAAATATGAGTTATATGTTCCGTGATTGTTCAAGTTTGACAAGTTTAAATGTATCATCATTTAATACCGGAAAAGTAACAAATATGAATTATATGTTCCGTGGTTGTTCAAGTTTGACAAGTTTGAATTTAAGTACTTTTAATATGAGTGCAACAACTAATGTCTCTAATATGTTAACTGGTGTAGGTAGCGAATTTGATTTCTATGAATTAATAACGCCAAAGGCTATGAAAACTTCAATAACGTTGCCATTCCATTTCTGTTTGGCTAGCGATTATTCAGGCGATTATACTTCAATTCCTACATCTTTAACTTCGACTAAATTATTGCCAAAAAATGTTCAAGTAACTAGAAGTGATAGTGGTGATTGGAGCAAAGGTTCATTATCTACAAGTATAAGTGGATTTGCCCATGGACAAACAATTACAGTTGCAAGAGGAACATATATTGATTTATATTTAAATGCAAAAGGTAATGCTTTTGATAAATCATATGTATATGTTGCGTTTAATCAACTTGCATCCGCTCCAACAGTTGTAAGCGGACCAAGCGGAAACACTGCAGCGTGGGGAATTTACAATAGAAATGGAACGAATGTTAACTCTATAATAAAAGAAGGCGGCTTAACTATTGGCATAACTGACGATAGAACAAATGTGGAAGAAATTGAATTAGAAAATAATTTAATTCTTGAATCAAAAGAAAATGGTATAATGCCTGCGTGGTTCACTGTTGCAAATTACTGGTGCCAATTAGTATGTAAATCTACAGTTGCAATGAGCACTAGCGTTACAATTAGAATTAGAGTGACATATAATTCCACATATATCTATGGTAGAGCTGGTTCAGGCGGTGGATATTCTTCAATCCAAGATTAAAATAAAAAGCGAGAAATCGCTTTTTATTTTTTGTGAGTAATTTTTGGCGTTTTGCTTGATTAATTTTTTAGAATGTTATATCATTAACTTTGATAGGAGAAAAATTTTGCATTTAACACTTTATAGAAAATACAGACCTCAAACTTTTGACGAGGTTATAGGGCAAGACCACATCACAAGAACGCTTTATAATCAAGTTAAAAGTGGCAAAATTGGGCACGCATATTTGTTTTCGGGCAGTCGCGGAACGGGCAAAACCAGCACTGCAAGGATTTTTGCGCGTGCGATAAATTGTGAAAGCAAAGAGGGCTCACTTCCTTGCTACAAGTGTGCAACTTGCAAGGCGCTTTCTGAGCCTACAAATTTAGATATAATTGAAATTGATGCTGCATCTAACAACAGGGTTGATGAAATAAGAGAAATAAGGGATAAAATCAAATTTTTGCCAACCAACGGAAAATATAAAGTGTATATCATCGATGAAGTTCATATGTTGACAGATAGTGCGTTTAATGCGCTTTTAAAGACTTTGGAAGAACCACCTGAACACGTTGTGTTTATTTTGGGAACAACCGAAATTCATAAATTGCCAGCAACGATTTTATCTAGATGTATGAGATTTGATTTTAAACTTGTTTCAACAACTGAACTTTCCAATCATTTAAAGGATATTTTCAAAAAAGAAAATGTTGTTTATGATGACAAGGCGATAGATGCTATTGTGTCCGCAGCGGAAGGAAGTGTGAGAGATATGTTATCCATAGCAGACAGCATTGTTTCTTTCTCAAACGGCAATGTAACTTATGAAAACGCAGTTAAAATTTTAGGAACAAGCGACACGCACAAGCTTGTTGATTTTGCAGATAAAATCATATCAAAAGATATTGGCGGAGCGTTGGAAGAAATCAATAAAGTTGTGCTTTCAGGCAAAAATATATCTGTTTTTGCAAAAGAAACTACAATTCATTTTAGAAATTTGCTTGTTGCAAAAACGGCAAAGTCGGCAAAAGAAATTTTGAATATGCCAGTAGAAGATTTTGAGTTGATTAAAGCGCAAAGTGAAAAGGAAAGCGCGGAAAACTTAATGTTTTATATGAAAACATTTAGCGAAATTGAAGCGGAACTCAAATATTCAATGTCGCCAAGAACGCTTGTTGAAGTGGCAACGGTCAAAGCGATTGAAGGCTTGGAAGAGTTAAAAAAAAACGAAATTTGATTAAAAATCAAACATTGCCAAGCGCAAAAGTCGTTTGGGGAAAGATTATAACTAGGCTCAGAGAGCAACATCTCGCAGCACTTCACGTTGCTTGTGGAGATATAACAAACGTTGAAATTGAAAAGGACAATTTAATAATCTCAACTGAACAAGAGTATTTGTTGTCTATTATTTCAAAGGAAGAAAATGTGGCAGAAATAGTCAATGCAATAAAATTTTTGGGATATAACTTAAAGCCTGTTTTCAAATTGGCGGACAAGCCTAGTCAACTCATTGAAGATGATATAAAAGTATTAAGAGAAAATGTTGGAGAATATTTAATAATTAAAAATTAATTTTGGAGGTTTTATGAACGGATATAGAGGCGGATTTAATGGCGGATTTGGCGGTGCTAACTTAAATCAATTAATGAGACAAGCACAAAAAATGCAAGAAGATATGATGAAAGCCAAAGAAGAACTTGAAAATACAGAATTTTCAGCAAAATCAGGCGGTGGAATGGTTGAAGTTACAATGCTTGGAAATAAGCATATTAAAAAAGTTTCAATTAAGCCTGAAATTGTTGACCCTGATGATGTTGAAATGTTGGAAGACTTAGTCTTAGCAGCAGTTAATGACTGCGTAAGTCAAATTGAAAAAGAAGAAGAAAAGAATGCTCCTTCAATTCCAGGAATAATGTAATATGGAAAATATAGACCCTATTGAAAGATTGGTTTCTGCGTTTAGGTCTTTGCCTGGCGTTGGCTTAAAAACGGCGGAACGCTATGCTTATGCAATCATCAAAAATGATGAAGAAAATGCGAAAGAATTTGCAGAATCAATTTTAAATGCAAAATTAAAAGTCAAATATTGCAAGGAATGCGGAAATTACACTGATGGTGAAATTTGCGCTATTTGTGCAAAGCGTAATCCCGACATAATTTGCGTTGTCAAAGAGCCAAAAGATGTTGTTGCTATGGAAAAAGTTAAAAATTTTAATGGAGTTTATCACGTTTTGCACGGGACAATCAATCCACTTGAAAATCGTGGACCAAACGACATTCGCATCAAAGAACTTTTGGAAAGAGTAAATCGTTTAAAAACAAAAGAAGTTATAATGGCAACAAACCCTGATGTTGAAGGCGAGGCCACAGCACTATATATTGCTAGGCTTTTAAAGCCGCTTGGAATAAAAGTTACAAGGCTTGCTCAAGGCATAAGTATGGGCTCTGAACTTGAATATGCAGATGAAGTTACATTGACAAAAGCGTTAGAAAAAAGAAGTGAGATTTAAAAATGCAGGTTATTGAAGAAATAAAGCAAAAATTGCAAGAAACATTTGAAAAACTGGGCTATCCAACCGAACTTGTTAGCCTTTCTTTTTCTGACAGACCTGAACTTTGCGATTTTCAAAGTAATAGTGCGTTTGCGCTTGCAAAAGCGCTTAAAAATGCACCAATAAAAATTGCAGAAAATATTGCACAAGAATTGAAAAGTGATAATTTCAAAGTTGAAGTTTGCGCTCCAGGCTTTATCAATATTTCCTTAAACGAAGGATATTTAACAAAGATTTTAAATGATTTTGCGACCTCTGAAAAGTTGCTTACCAAAACTCATAAACAGCCAAAAACAATAATAATTGACTATGGCGGACCTAATGTTGCAAAACCTTTGCACGTGGGCCATTTAAGAAGTGCAATTCTCGGTGAAACGGTTAAAAGAATTGCAAAATTTATGGGTGATAATGTTATTTCTGATGTCCATTTGGGCGATTGGGGATTGCAAATGGGGCTTACTATAGCAGGATTGAAAGAAAAGTTTGACTTGTCTTATTATTTTAAAAATGAGGGCAAAAAACCAAACATCACAATGGAAGATTTGAATAGAATTTATCCTGCAGCAAGCGCTCGTTCTAAGACAGATGAAGAGTTTAAAAAGTATGCTCAAAACATAACAACTAAATTGCAAAATAAAGATAAAATCTATTATTCAATTTGGCAAGATATTAGAAAGATTTCCGTTGAAGCAATTAAAAGTGAATATAGAAAATTGAATGTGTCTTTTGACTTATTTAATGGCGAAAGCGATAGCCAAGATTATGTGCCAAAAGTATTCGAAATTTTAAACAAACAAAATTTAATTGAAAAGAGTGAAGGCGCGGAAATTGTCAATGTCGCTCGTGAAGATGATAATGCACCAATGCCACCTGTAATTGTGCGTTCTTCAGCGGGTGCAGGGCTATATGCAACAACGGATATAGCAACAATTTTAGAGCGTGTTGAAAAATACAATCCAGATGAAATTTGGTACACAACAGACAACCGTCAATGTATGCATTTCAATCAAGTTTTTAGAGTATGCAAACTTGCACATATTGGCAATGACAATCTCAAACTTGTTCATTTCCCATTTGGAACAGTTAATGGCACAGATGGCAAGCCATTTAAAACGCGTGATGGCGGAACAATGCACCTATGCCAGCTCATTGAACTTGTAACGGAAGCAAGCGATAAAAAACTTGTTGAAAACACAGGCAAAAGCGATAGACAACTCGCTCAAATGATAGGTGTTTCCGCTTTGAAATTTGGAGATATGATTAATTTCCGAACAAAAGATTATGTGTTAGATATTGAAAAATTCTGTTCTTTTGATGGAAAAACAGGGCCTTATATTTTATATTCACTTGTTAGAATAAATTCGATTTTGCAAAAGGCAGGGAAATTTGAAAGAAAATATGCCGTCAAAGACGAAATTTCAAAAAATATCTTGCTTAGTTTAATAAAATTATCTGTTGAAATTGAAAATGGCTATGAAGATAAATCTGCTTCGGGAATTTGCCAATCAGCCTATAATTTAGCAAGCAATTTTAGCACATTGTATTCAAACGAAAAGATACTTTCTCAAAAAGATATTGGTAGAAAAAACGAACTTTTATCTCTATTAGAAGTTGTTCAGAAAGCATTGACAACAATATGCAACTTGTTGGCACTTGACATTCCAGAAAAAATGTAATTGAATAAAGAAAAATCTCTAATTTTAGAGATTTTTTTGTTTTTAGGTATTGAAAAGTAATAAATAATGTGATATATTAATAACACTATGAAAAAGAAAGCCGCTTTTTTAAGTTGTTTTGTCTTAATCGCGATGTTAATCGTGAGTTTTTTTACTGCAAATTATAACACAATAGGAAATTTACAAGCGGAAATTGCAGGAAAAGAAATAACAAATTATGTTCTTACAGGTTATCAAGGTTATTATCCTTATCATTATTTTGACTATTTGTTTGGAGCAACTTATTCAAAGGATATAACTTACATAAATCAATTTGGCGAAGAAGTTTCTGAATATAGAGCGATTGTTTCAAATAATGACAATTACTTTGGTGCAGATTATGCAAAGGGCACAGCAGAAATAAATTTGTCGGGTGAAATGTTAACTTTGGCAGATACAGGTCATTATTACGCTTATGCAAGTGCGGGATTACTCGCTTTGGAAAATAAAGATAAGTCAAAACTTATAATAACATTGTCAAACGGAAGCGTTTCAGAAAGTGCCACATCTAATAAAGTTTACTCAAACGGAGTATTTTCTCCAGATTGGGTTAGCACAAATAAAGTATTTTTAAATAGCAAGTCTGATGTTTTGACCTTCCAATTTTCAACTTTAGAAAAAGCAACAGCTTGGGTGCCTGCAAATTTTAGAATTTTTGAACCATCAATAAATTTTGGAATTGAAATTGATAAAATCACAACTGAAACACAAGGCTCAACAGTTTCAAAGGGCTCATTAATCAAGTTGAAAGCAAGCCACTTTTTATCTAAATTGTCTGGTGAAAGTTTAATTAGATATTATCAAAGCATACACGAAATTGAATGGGAAATTGTATCTGGCGAGCAAAATGGTCAAGTTTTAGGCAATTATTTGAGCGTTAGCGGAGATAGCGGACAAATTGTTGTAAGGCCAAAATGCTTAAAATCTACTGATTCAACAGAATACATCTATGGTGATGCAATAACTTTTGAAATCAATTCATCAACAGTTGCTGTTAGTGCGAAGGCAAATTTTGAAGAAGGCGCAATAATTACTGGAACAAGCAATGAAATTGCACAAAATAAAATTCAAACAGTTTTTATTGAAGTTTTAGAAGGCTATTCACTTCTTAGAATTGATGATGAAACAGGCAGTTCATTATCATATAATGTAACAGCTTCTGGCAAAATAAGAGTTAGGGTTTCAGTTGGAACAACTTCGAAAAGCCTTTTTGTATATTTGCAAAAAACAATATCTGTATCAGATATAGTTATAAAAGATAAAGTATTTGATAAAACAGATGCCGCAGAAATAGACCATATTGTCTTTACGGGCGGGGATTTACAGCACGGCGTTACTGTTGATACTAGCGAATTAACCACAAAGTTTAGCAGTTCGTTGCCTGGAGAAAACATCAAAATTCAAATAAGCGGTTCAATAAAGCTTGTTGGTGAAAATGCTTATATGTATCAACTTGTTGGCAATTTGCCATCAGCAACCGCCAACATTCTAAAAAGAAACATAGTTGTTAGAGCGCACGATGTCAATATTGAATATGGAGATGCTATTCCAACATTAAGTTATGACATTGAAGGCGATATGCTTTCAGGCGAAGCACTTATTGGCGAATTGCAAGTGGATACTTCTGGAGAAATTGGCACTTATCAAATCACAATCGGTTCATTATACAATGCCCATTATAATATTGAGTTCGTAAATGGACTTTTAACAATTTCAAAAAGAAAAATTGAAATTTCTAATATATATATTGATAACAAAACTTATGATAAAATAAGCGAAATTGATTTAGCAAAATTGCATTATGATAAAACAGGCTCTTTCTTAACCGGACATAACATTGCATTATCTATGAGCGGAGAATATTCAAGTTTAGATGTTGGCGAATGCGATGTTGAGTTAAACATAAACTTGACAGGTTCTGATGTTCAATATTATGAATTGATTGTTGAAGCAACAACAATTAAAGGAAATATTGAGCCAAGAGAATTGAATATAAGTGCTGTTGCATCAAGCAAAGTTTATGGCGATGAAGACGGCGCTTTAGAATATAATTATGTTTTGTCTGATTTGCTAAGCGGTGACAGCATTTCCGGGAATATTAGCAGAACTTCAGGTGAAAGTGTAGGTGAATATACAATCACACAAGGCACGCTTAGCGCAAAGAATTATAATATCAAATTTACAACTGCAAAGTTTGTAATAACAAAGCGCGAACTTTTTATTTCCGCTATCGCTTGCGAAAAAATTTATGGCGATAATGACCCACAATTTAATTATGAATTAACTAGCGGAACGATAATAAACGGTGACCAACTTGGTTTAACATTAACTCGCACAGTTGGAGAAAAAGTAGGGAATTACGCAATTAATTTAACAAGCCAAGTTAATGAAAATTACAAAATTTACTTTACTAGTGCAAACCTAGTCATTAAAAAAAGGCAATTAGATATTTCTATCATTGCCAAAGACAAAGAGTATGACGGAACAACAAATTGTGTTTTAGAAGTTGCTATTTCTAATGATGTTCTATCAGACGGATTAAAATTAGAAATCAGTGCTAAATTTGAAAATAAAAACGCAGGTATTCAAAACATAAAATATTATTCAAGCAGCAACGAACAAATAACTGACTTTTCTTCTGCACTTATTGAAGGGAATAATGTTGATTGTTATGAAATTCATTTTAATTTTTCTTCCACAGCCAAGATTAATAAGCGCAATGTAAATATTTTGATGGATTCACAATATTTAAGCAAAATTTATGGCGAAGTTGATAGCGGTTTCCCTTTTGTTGTAATAAACATTGTTGAAGGCGAAAATTTAGTTGGAACATTATCTCGTGAAGATGGTGAAGATGTTGGTATATACAGCATTTTGAAGAATACTTTGACCGATGAAAACAATCCAAACTATGAAATAAGTTATGAATTTGATTTAACATTCCAAATTTATAAAAGAGAAATTAAAATAGTTGTTGATGATAACTCATTAGAATTTGGCGAAGATGAAGGGGAGATTGTTTATTATCTTTCTTCAAGCACACCATTGCCATTAGGCGTTAATTTGGAAGATGTGTTGACAGGAAAACCAACGCGTGAAAGCGGCAAAAATGTTGGAGTTTATCAATATCTTATTGGAACGCTTGCATTACAAGAAGGCTGCTCAAAAAATTATACCTTAATTTTTGAAGGTGGAAAATTAACTATCTATATTAAAACATTGACTATTCAAATTGATGATATAGAAAAAGTTTATGGCTCAACAGACCCAGTTTTCACTTACACCGTTGTTGGTAGAGATGATATTGAACTTGACATTCAATTTGTAAGGCAAGTTGGCGAAAATGTGGGCACATATAAAATTACAGGCATATTAGACGATAGCAACTATAGTGTAGTTATCAATCCTGGCATTTTGACAATCACTCCAGTTGATATTACAATAAAAGCGAACTCAATTTTAAAAACTTATGGAGAGCAAGACCCAGAATTAACATTCTATTTGTCAAATGGTATGTTAAAGTTTAATGATAAGTTGGAAGATGTTGTTACCGGCTCTTTGGTTAGGTCAAACGGTGAAAATGTTGGCGTATATTCAATAACAATCGGCACTCTTCAAGTCAATTCAAATTACAATTTAAGATTCTTAGGTGCTAACTTTGAAATTGTACCAAAAGATTTATACATCACAGCAAATAGCGTTGTTAAATATTATGATGAAACAATCGAACCTGAATTGACTTATCAAGTAAGCGGACTTATTTTGGGTGACAGAATAACTGGCAATCTAACAAGGGTTGAAGGCAATGAGCCAGGCGAATATGATATCTTAGTTGGAACTTTGGCTGCAGAAAATTATAACATTATCTATACAGGCGCAAAGTTTGTTATTGAAAAACGAAAGATAACTATCAAAATCAATCCTGCATCAAAAATATTTGATGGCACTGACAATATTGAATTGACTTACACTTTGAGTGGAAATATTTTGCAAGGCAGCGAACCCGTTGTAACTTTATATAAAGAGAGCGGCGTTGATGTTGGAAAATATTTAATCAATGCAAATGTTGAAGGCGACATATATGATGTTGAAATAATTACTAATTATTTTGAAATCACAAAGCGCGATGTAACAATAACAGCAGATAGCTTTGAAATTAATTACGGAGAAGAAATTCCAACTCTCACATATTCTATAGTTGGAGATATAGAAAATAGCGAACTTGCAATTTCGCTTTACAGAACTCAAAGCAGTGCCGCAGGCGAATATATAATTTATTCTTCAATTTTACACGCAGAAAATTACAATATTAAATATATCGAAGGCAAATTAATTATTAACAAATTAAAATTGGTCATTAAAGTGGGCAATTTAGTTAAAGTTTATGGCTCAGCAGACCCTATCTTTGAATACGAAATCGTTGAAGGTTCAATAATTGGTCACGACACATTAAGTGGTGCAATTATAAGAGAAAATGGCGAAAATGTTGGAACATACAAGTTAATTTGTGAATTAGAAAATTCAAATTATGATATTGAAATGTTAAGCGCAACACTTTCAATTACTAGAAAGGAGTTGACCCTTGTAACTTCTGCTATGGACAAAGTTTATGACGGCACAGATGTCGCATATCTTAGAACTCCAACACTATCTGGCGTAATAAATGGCGATGATGTTTATTTCGCTTATGAAAAAGATGCTGTTGCAAAATTTGTTCAATCAAGTGTTGGAAACAATATACCAGTTATTGTCTATGGCGGACAGCTTGAAGGTGAGGATAGCGGCAATTATTACTTAACATATCCAACGGAATTGACAGCTAATATTACAAATGCCGTTGTTGAAGCATCTGAACAAGATGTTGCAAATGAACTTTTTATTGAAGCGTCTAACTCAAACACTTTATTAAAAGAAGGAACAACATTAATTGCAACAAAATATGATGCGACAAGCACGGAAATTGCTGATTTTGGAAATTCAAAAAGCATCGTTGGGGCATATAACTTGTCATTAAAACTCCAAGAGCAAGATATTCAAGAAAGCGGTAAAATTACAGTTAATATTAAGCCTTATTCCAATGGATTAAACAATGTACAAGTTTTCCGTTTAAATGCTGACGGAACAAAAACATTGTTGAACACAACTTACGAGAATGGAACAATCAAATTTGAAACGGAAGAGATGGGCGTATTCATTGTTGTTGCAGATAATGATAATTGGCTTAACATCACATTGATTGTTTCCGCATCAGTATTAATATTGTCAGTTATAGGTTATATAATTAGCAAAAAAAGAAAAAAGAAAAATGCATAAAACACTTGCATTTTCTTTTTTTTTATGTTATGCTTGTAAAGCAAAAGGGCTTTACAATATGGAAGAACTTACAAAAACTGTTTTGTTTGGAGATTTGTTTGAACTTTACGGCAAACTTTTGTCGCCATCACAACAGCAAGTTGCAAATTTATATTTCAATGAAGATTTAACTTTGTCAGAGATTGCAGAAATTTTAAATGTGTCAAGGCAAGCAATTTTTGATAGCTTGAAAAAATCTGAAAAGAAATTGTTAGAAATAGAGCGTAAAGTCGGTGCATTAAAGATAATAACAGAATTAAAAAAGGGGTAAATTTTGGCTATATTTGAGAGTTTGAGCGAAAAATTAAATCACGCTTTTTCAAAAATAATTCATCGCGGCAAGTTAACAGAACTTGAAATTAAAGATGCAATGCGCGAAGTTAAAATTGCTCTTTTAGAAGCCGATGTTAATTATTTGGTTGTTAAAAAATTCATTGCTAGCGTTTCTGAAAAAGCGGTCGGCGATGAAGTTATGAAAAGTCTTACACCTGCTCAACAAGTTATTAAAATTGTAAACGAAGAATTAACAAATTTGATGGGCAGCACAAATCAAAAACTTAATGTTGCATCAAAGCCTCCAACAGTTATAATGATGTGCGGTTTGCAGGGTGCAGGTAAAACAACAATGTGTGCAAAACTTGCCTATCATTTGAAAAAATCGGGCAAAAGGCCACTCCTTGTTGCTTGCGATGTTTATAGACCTGCCGCAATCAATCAATTACAAGTTGTTGGAAAACAGGCAGGCGCAGAAGTCTTTGAGCGTGGAACGGCAAACCCTGTAAAAACATCTAAGGAAGCGATTAATTATGCAATTAAGCAAGGTTATGACACTGTTATTATAGATACTGCCGGTCGTTTGCACATCAATGAAGAATTGATGAAAGAACTTGAAAACATCAAAAAAGAAACTGAGCCAACAGAAATTTTGCTTACTGTTGACGCGATGACTGGTCAAGATGCGGTCACTGTTGCCGAAGAATTTAACAATAGGTTAGATATCACAGGCGTTATTCTCACCAAATTAGATGGTGATACGCGTGGTGGCGCGGCACTTTCAATCAGGTCAATCACAGGCAAGCCAATAAAATTTTGCGGCGTAGGGGAAAAAATAGGCGATTTAGAGCCATTTTATCCAGATAGAATTGCAAGCAGAATTTTAGGAATGGGCGATGTTTTAACATTGATTGAAAGGGCTCAAGAAGCGGTTAGTGAAGAGCAAGCCAAAGAACTTGAAAAGAAATTTAGGCAAAACAGTTTCAATTTTGAAGATTATCTCGTCCAAATGGAAAACCTTCAAAAAATGGGCAATATGAAAGATTTGCTTGCTATGATTCCAGGTCTTGGTTCAAAAATTAAGTTAATGCCAGACATAGATGAAAATGTTTTCAAAAAAAATAAAGCAATAATTCAGTCTATGACCGTTAAGGAAAGAAGAAATCCGGAAATATTAAAAGCAAGCCATAAGAAAAGGATTGCGCAAGGAAGCGGAACGGGCATACAAGATGTAAACGCCTTGTTAAAGCAGATGGAGCAATCAAAAGAACTTTTAAAGCAATTAAAAAACAAGAAAGGATTTAGATTTTAATAGGTATTTCGCAAATAATGCTAAATATATAAATTTTATAGGAGGAAAATATGTCAGTTAAAATTCGTTTAACAAGAAAAGGAGATAAGAAATCACCTTTTTACAGAGTTGTAGTTGCAGATTCAAGGTCTCCAAGAGATGGTAGATTTATCGACATCATTGGAACTTACAATCCATTAACAAACCCTGCCGAAATCAAAATTGACGCTGAAAAGGCAAATAAATGGTTGTCAAACGGCGCTGTTCCAACAGAAACAGCAAAATCACTTTTGGTTAAATCTGGAATTATAGAAAATAAATAGTAGGTGAGTTATATGAAAGAAATAGTTGAATATATAGCAAAAAGCCTTGCAGATTATCCAGAAGAAGTAGAAGTGTCAGTTGAAACTGAAGGCACAGTAGATGTTGTTCGCATTAAAGTGCTTCCAGAAGATATGGGCAAAGTAATTGGCAAAGGCGGCAAGATTGCAACAAGCATAAGAACAATCGTCAAATCTTTGGCACAAAAACAAAATAGACGCATTGTTGTCAAAATTGAAGAAAAATAAAAAATCACTCGATTGAGTGATTTTTTAATTTTGTGAAAGGTCATAATCTTTTAAAGTTTGGTCGATTTTAGATTTATTTTCGTTGGAAACTTCAACAAGTGGAAGGCGACAAGTGCCAACTTGATAGCCACTTGAATTCATTGCATATTTTATTGGCATAGGGTTGACTTCAATGAAAAGATGTTTGATTAGTGGGAGCAAGTTATTCATAGTTTCGCGAGCGGCAGTTAAATTTCCTTGTTTGAAATTGTCATAAACTTTTATAACATCTTTTGGGGCAATGTTGCTTGCAACTGAAATGAAACCATCTGCACCAGCGGCCAAAAAGGCAAGATTTAATGCGTCTTCGCCACAATAAACTGCAAAATTTGGAATTTGGGTTGTTCTTTGGACTTCATTAATGTTAGAAATTGCTTGTTTTATGCCAACGATATTTTCAACTTTGCTAAGTTCATAAATTGTGTTGACTTCAATATTAATTCCAGTCCTTGATGGCACATTGTATAGAATAATTGGCGCTTTAACGGCGTTTGCGATGGCTGAAAAATGCGCGATTAAGCCAGTTTGAGATGTTTTGTTATAATATGGAGTAACTTCAAGCAAAGCGTCAACGCCCAGTTTTTCGTAGGCTTTTGCGGTTTCAATGGCCTTTGCCGTGCAGTTGTTTCCAGCGCCCACAAGCACTTTGACGCGGTGATTTACATATTTTACAGCAAAATCAACAACTTCCAATTTTTCATTGTCTGTCATAGTTGCAGCTTCGCCAGTTGTTCCAAGGAAAAGCAATGCGGAAATTCCGCAGCGAATTTGATAATCGATTATCTTTTTAAATTCATTAAAATCTACTTTGTTATTTTTATCAAAGGGTGTGATTAGCGCTGTGCAGCAGCCTTCAAAAATCTTCATATTATGCTCCTTTTAAGTTAAATCTAAAAAGTTATCATTCAAATAACTGATTGGAATTTCTGGCAGCGTGTATGTGCCAAAATCAAAGTTTTCTTTTAGTTTTTCAAAGGTTTTTAAGTAAGCAATCACGATTGCAGCCGTAAAACTTGCGTTATCTTGCATTTTTACATTAAAATTGAGCGAGTTTTTGAAATTGTCTATATTAAAATGGTTAATAATTTTGCCTGCGTGCGGTCGCAATCTATGATGTTTTTCAAAGCATTTTTTTGAAATGAATTTTATAGTAACAGGGTAGTCTGAAAAATAATTTTTGTTGCTCAATATGTCATTTTTTATTTGCTTTTTATATTCGCTTTTTGCGACGACAAACAGTTTGCGAAAGTGCGTTGGCTGATGTTTTTTTAATGATTTTTCGTTGGGAATTGTATATGCAACAGCATTTTCGACATTTAATACTTTTTTAACCGCATTTGAGTGGCCCATACTGACGCCTTTACCCCAAAATGTAAAAGAATTTTGCCTGCTGATTGCGTCAAATAGAATTCTAATTTGTGAAAACAACCCAGGGTCCCAGCCGCAGCAAATTATTGCATAATGCTGATTTTCTTTCGCAATGATATCTAATTTTTCCTTTTCTTGTTTAATTAATTTGTGTGTGTCGAAAGTGTTGATAACATTAAAATCTTGCAATATTTCTGGCGTTTGCTTTAAAAGGTCGCTGTCCGAGCCGCCACATAAAATCATAATATCGACTTTAGATTTAAAATTTTTTATTTCAACCATATCAAAGCAAGGAGTGTTGAGGTTGGATTTAATTTTTCTTCTTGAAAATATGCCAATCAAATTGTAATCGGATTGTTTAAGCAACAGGTTTTCCATAGCTTTGCCCAAATTGCCGTATCCGACTATAGCGACGCGAATTTTTTTCATACTAAAATTTATGAATTTAAGTTTCAAATAATGACAGGCTAGCAAATTATTTGACAATTTTATTATTTTTGATATAATAGCAACAAATTTGGAGAGATTATGTTTATTATTGTTTCAGGTTGCTCAGGAGTAGGAAAAAATACAGTTATTAGAGAACTTTTAAAGAGAAATCCAAAATTACAAATGTTTAAAACTTGCACAACGAGAGAAAGGCGCGAATCTGAACTTGTTTCATCAGATTATATTCATTTAACAAAAGCAGAATTTGAAGAAAAACTTAAAAATAATGAATTGTTTGAACACGAAGAGATTCACGGAAATTATTACGGAACATTAAATTCAAGTGTTGAATTGATGAAAGATAAAAACAACATAATCATAAAAGATATTGGCGTTGAAGGTCAAAAGTCTTTTGTTGACAAATTGCCTAAAGATATCAAAGTTATTTCAATATTTTTAGACGCTCCAAAGGCAGAATTAATCAATCGTTTAATCGGCAGGGGCGAGCCAAACATTGAAAAGCGTATTCAACGATATGAATATGAAAATAGTTTTAAACAAAATTTTGACTATGTCATAGATAATGTAGATTTACTTTCAACTGTCGAACAAATTGAAAAAATTATAGAAACACATCTGAAATAATTTGTCGATATGGCGGAATGGTAGACGCGCAAGATTCAGGTTCTTGTGTTTTTTATAAACTTGAGAGTTCAAGTCTCTCTATCGACACCAAAGATTCGAACACCTCTGTGTTCGTTTTTTGTTTAACAAATAATCTATTTTAGTTTTGTATTGATTATAAAAAATCCACCGAGGGGTGGATTTTTAAGTTAAATAGAAGGTGCAAGTCGCGAGTTTTTTGCGTTTTAAAGTTAAAATTTTGCCATTTTCCATCAAATATTTGTAGTTTTTATTATACAAACAATGCGAACAATCAGTTTTTAAATGTTGTTTGATTGGGCAATGTCTTAAGGTCATATATGGATAATTTATTCGCGTGGAGATATCGCTTTCCGCTGTTATAATCGGCATATCTAAATATTTTGCACTTATTGAGTTATAAACATTTAATGCTGCACCAGCAACTTTTTCAGTATCGAAAGTTAGAGCAAAATAATTGTTGGCAATTATTGGAATTTTAGTTTCGTTTATTATGTTTTTAAGCAACAATATATCTTCTTGTAGCGCAAAATTTGGGATATCCAAAAATGGATTTTTGTTTTGTTTTAAGCAATTTTTCATAAACATTTTAACATTTTCCAAAGAATAAATTTCAGGGGAGAAAATTATATTTTTAAAATTGCTTTTAAATCTAGCATTTTCAACGATTTCAAAATCTTTAAATTTTAAAACAGGCAGGCGAGTTGTTATTTTGGCTGTCTCTTATACACATCTCCGAGCCCACGAGACTAGGCATGA
>URAC01000006.1 GCA_900545735.1 uncultured Bacillota bacterium
AGATCATGCCTAGTCTCGTGGGCTCGGAGATGTGTATAAGAGACAGATATTAATTGGAAAAACATCGATAAAAAATCTCAAAATGAAGTGGAATCTTGGCTGTCTGAAGCAGACAGGCAAAATTTGTGTATGCAAAGCAAAAATTGGCAAGAAACAGCTGAAGATATTTCTTCTTGCTTAAAAAATATGAAAAACGGTCAATTCAGAAATGTTGTTGGCTATATCAATAATCAGCCCGCAGTTGCACTTATGTTTGGCGTTGAACATTCTGGCGAAGTTTTAAATTTATATAATATCATTGTCAATCCACAATTTAGATACAAAGGTGTTGGCAAACAAGCAGTTAAAGATTTGATTAATAATGGCGATAAAATTTTTAATCTAAATAAAACTTATAAAGAAATCAAAGCATCAACTTTGCCAATGAATCATATTTCTAAAAAATTATTTTCAACTTGCGGCTTTTCATCTTGCAACTTTGATGGAGAATATCTTGTCTTTACTAAGTATCTATCACAAAACAATCAAATAGATTTTTGCAATTAAAAAATCACGGGATAACTCCCGTGAATTTTTATTTAATTTTATCTAAATAATTTTTGTATTTTGGATAATTGTTAATTGAATTATTTTCAGCAATTTGCTTTAATAATTCCTTTGTCTTTTTGTCCAAATTTTTTGGCGGTTCAGTTTTGATTGTAACAAGCAAATCGCCATAAGCATCACGATTGAGCATCTTAATGCCTTTATTTTTCAATCTCATAACTGTTCCACTATTAGTGCACTCTTTTATTTCAAGGTCATACATTCCGTTTAAGGTTGGAATTTGAATTTTGCCACCAAGAAGCGCAAGAGTGTATGGAATATTAACTTCAAGTTGCAAATCAAAGCCGTTTCTAACTAGAATTTTATGTGGCATAACGCGAACATAGATGTGCAAATCTCCGTTTACACCCTTTCTTACAGGTGCATTGCCTTCGCCGCGCATAGTGATTGTTTGTCCATTATCAATTCCAGCAGGGACTTTAACTCTAATCGTTTTTTGAACCTTTTTATATCCTTTTCCGCCGCAAGTTGAACATTTTTCTTTGATAATCTTTCCAGTGCCGTTGCAATCTTTGCAAACACCTTCTTGAATTGTTGTTCCAAAGAGAGTGTTTTGAGTGTATCTAACTCTGCCGCTGCCCTTACAAGTTGAACAAGTTGTGTATTCCTTGCCATTCTTTGCACCGGTTCCAGAACAATCGGCACAGCTTTCAATTTTTGGAATGACAATTTCTTTTGTAACGCCAAAAGCCGCTTCTTCAAAAGTTAAGTTGATTGCAACATCAATATCTTCACCTTGCTCAACACGACTGCTTGCCTTTCCACCACCAAAAGCAGAGAAAATATCGCTGAAAATATCACCAAAGCCGCCAAAGCCACTGCTTGAATAACTGCCGCCGTTGCCACCAAAGAAATCTCCAAAGTTAGGTTGACCTTCTGCATTGCCAAATTGGTCATAATTAGCACGCTTTTTTTCGTCACCTAAAACTTCATACGCTTCATTGACTTCCTTAAACTTTTCTGCCGCGTCTTTATTGTCCTTATTGAGATCTGGGTGATATTTTTTTGCAAGTTTACGATATGCAGATTTGATTTCATCTGCGCTCGCCTTTTTATCTACTCCTAAAATATCATAATAATCTTTATTTGCCATATTAAACCTTTTAAAATGTGCATATCAGCACTATATAACGCAAATACAAGTGCATAAGCACTTATATTTACATTATATTTTTCAATTTTACTATTAATCAACAATTATTTCGTCTGGATTGTCGTTATTGTTGTTTTTGTTATCAGCATTTGATGCATTAGCGTTTGCTTGCGCACTTGCTTGAGCATTTTGATACATCTTTGTGAAAACTTCATTTGAAACATTTGTCAATTCTTCTAACGCTTTTTTAAGAGCATCTAAATCTGTTGTTTCAAAATCTTTCTTTGCTTTTTCAATGGCTTCTTCAAGTTTTTTCTTGTCTTCTTCTGAAAGTTTATCGCCATTTTCTTTCAACATTTTTTCAAGTTGATAAACCATTTGGTCTGCTTGATTTTTTGTATCAACAAATTCCTTTCTCTTCTTATCTTCTTCTGCGTGAGCTTCTGCTTCTTTAATCGCTTTGTCGATTTCCGCTTCAGTTAAATTAGAAGATGCTGTAATTGTAATTTTTTGTTCTTTATTTGTTCCCAAATCTTTTGCAGAAACATTTACAATGCCGTTAGCATCGATATCAAATGTAACTTCAATTTGAGGAACACCACGAGGTGCTGGTGGAATATCTGTTAATTGGAAGCGACCAAGTGTTTTGTTTTGAGCAGCAAATTCTCTCTCACCTTGTAAAACGTGAATGTCAACGCCTGGTTGATTATCAACAGCGGTTGAGAAAATTTGAGATTTTCTTGTTGGGATTGTTGTGTTCCTTTCAATTAATTTTGTAAATACTCCACCAAGTGTTTCGATTCCAAGTGAAAGTGGAGTAACATCAAGAAGAAGGACATCTTTAACTTCTCCGCCTAAAACACCTGCTTGAATTGCTGCACCAATAGCAACGCATTCATCTGGGTTAATGCCTTTGTAAGGTTCTTTTCCAGTATAATTCTTAACTGCTTCATAAACAGCTGGAATTCTTGTTGAGCCGCCAACTAAAATAACTTTGTTGATATCTGCATTTGTAAGTTTAGCATCAGCAAGAGCGCGTTTCGTGCATTCAATAGTTTTAGCAACTAAATCTTCTGTCATATTATCAAATTTTGCTCTTGTAAGGTCATATTCCAAGTGTTTTGGACCATTAGCATCAGCAGTAATGAATGGCAAACTGATTGTAGTTTTTGTTGATGCTGACAAATCAATTTTTGCTTTTTCTGCTGCTTCTTTAAGCCTTTGCATTGCAAGTTTGTCTTTAGACAAATCAATGTTTTCAGCTTTCTTGAATTCTTCAACTAACAAATCAATAATTCTTTGGTCGAAGTCATCGCCGCCAAGTCTTGTATCACCATTAGTTGACAAAACTTCAAATACGCCATCACCAATTTCAAGAATTGAAACATCGAATGTTCCACCACCAAGGTCATAAACAAGAATCTTTTGATTGTTATTTTCGCCTTTATCAAGTCCATAAGCAAGAGATGCTGCAGTAGGTTCGTTGATAATTCTTAAAACTTCAAGACCTGCAATTTTACCAGCGTCTTTTGTTGCTTGTCTTTGACTATCATTAAAGTAAGCAGGAACAGTGATAACTGCTTGGGTTACTGGGCTGCCCAAATAACTTTCAGCGTCTGCTTTCAATTTTGATAAAATCATTGCTGAAATTTCAGGTGCTGTGTATTCCTTTCCGCCTAATTTAACTTTATGGTCTGTTCCCATTTGTCTTTTAATTGATGTTACAGTGTTTTCGTGATTTGCAACAGCTTGTCTTTTTGCGACTTGTCCAACAAGCCTTTCACCGTCTTTATTAATAGCAACAACAGATGGTGTTGTTCTTCCTCCTTCTGCATTTGCTATAACTGTTGGCTTACCACCTTCCATAACTGCAACACAAGAGTTTGTTGTTCCTAAATCGATACCTATAATTTTTCCCATAATAATACCTCCTAATTTTTTTTGTTTACAACTACCTGGGCGTAGCGTAAAACTCTATCGTTTAATTTATAACCTGCTTGATAAACTTGAGTTACAACTCCATCATCGAGCGAATTATCATTTGTTACTGCAATTACATTTGCAACATTTGGGTCAAGTGGCTTGTTAAGCACATCAATTTCCTCAATATGCAAATTTTTTAATGATTGTTTTAAATCTTTTTCAATCATTTCAACGCCTTGCAACACTTTTTCATCTGTAATCATCGCTTTCGCTTTTTCAATCGAATCAATAGCTGGCAACATCTTTGTAACTGCTTCAACTATTCCATCAATGCGAGCGTTTTTTACAATGTCTGCTGAACGCTTTCTATAATTGTCAAATTCTGCTTGCAACCTTTGTGCCATTTGCAAATATTCATTGCTTTTGTCTTCACATTTTTCAGCTTCACAACATTGCTCTTTTTTATTTTCACATTTGCAATTTTCACACTCAGTTGCGTTTGCCTGATTTACATTTTTTCCTTTTTCATCAACTTTATTATTTTTCTTTGACATCATATCTCCTTAATTCTTATCTATCAATTTGTCCAAGTTTTCAATTTCACTAGCAACAAATTTTATAGCAGAGGCAATAAGTGAATAGTCCATTCTTTGTGGCCCAACAACGCCAAACGAGCCAATATTCTTTCCGCCAACAATTATTGGTGCTTTCACAACCGAATAACCCGCTTCGCCTCTATCTCCACCTTTGACCTCAACGGAAATATCAGCTTCATCACCAGTAAACAACTCTGTCAATTCTTCTTCATCTTCTAATAATCCAAAGACTTTTTGAGCGTTTTTGATGTTTTCTTGACTTCCCATTGCCAAAAGTTTCATAGAACCAGCTGAACGAACCGCCATACTTTTGTGCTGCAAAACTTCCCTAATCGACTCTAATAAGTTATCAACAATATTCTTGTATTCATCAAGTTGGTCTTTAAACGCTTTTTCAAAAGAGTCAAATTCATCAATCATTTGCTTTAAAGTTTTGCCTGCAAACATTTTTGTTAAATTTGCTCCAGCATCATCACACGCCTTTTGACTTGCTTTTATATTCAAGTTGTTATTGATAATCCCGTGAGTCGTTCTCAAAAGCACAAGCGCATTATCAGCAATAAGTGGAATAATTTTGACTTCTTCGAGTATCAAATTATCATAGCCGTTCATCATAACAACTGCAGGATAATTTGTCGCCTCTGACACAATCTTTGCAAGTTCGGACACTATTTCAGAAACAGATTTTGTTCTTTGTTCAAGTATTTTTTGAACATTTGTAATCTTGTTTTCATCAACTTTTAAATCCGCCAACAACGATGATACATAATATCTATATCCTTCCGATGTTGGGACCCTGCCGCTTGATGTGTGAAGTTGCCTTAAAAATCCCATTGCTTCCAAAGCATTAAGTTCGTTTCTCAGCGTAGCAGAACTTACATCTTTAAGATGCCTATCTTTTACCCCACCACTAGTGATTGGGCTGGCATCTTTGATATAATCTTCCACCACTGCACAAAGAATATCTTTTTTCCTTTGACTTAGTTCCACAATCTCACCTTTTTCGACTTTGTTAGCACTCTCTATTTCAGACTGCTAGCACTATTATATGCAAAAAAAAATAAAAAGTCAACACTTTTTTGCCAACTTTTTAAAAAATTTTTTAAATTTTTATTCTTCTAATCCCAATAAATAATCTGCACTAACATCATAAAATTTTGCCAAACAAATGACCATTTCTAAACTAGGCTCTAATTTCCCTCTTTCATATTTGCCATAATTTGACCTGTCAATTTTTAACAATTCAGCAATTTGTTGCTGAGTAAAACCTTTTTCAATTCTCAATCTTTTTAAATTTTCACAAATTTTTTCCATTTTGCACCTATTTCTGTTGACATTGTGCCATTTTTACCCTTTGCGTGCAAGAAACTTTTATACTCTGTTTTAAGCGAAATTATTAATTTTGCTATGCAAGATAGATTTTTAATTAAAAAATCAACTTATTTTTATTCTTCCAATCCCAGCAAATAATCTGCACTAACATCATAAAATTTTGCAAGTTTAACAATGTAACTTGCCTTTGGCTCATTTTCTCCACTTTCCCAAGAACTTACAGTCCTTTGCGATACACAAATAGCATTTGAAACTTCTTGCTGACTTAAGTTCCTTTCCATTCTTAATTGCTTAATTTTGTTTGATATAATTTCTTTCATATAAATATTTTAGAAGATTATTTCTAAAATATTATTTTTAGAAGAAATCCTCTAAAAAACTTGACTTAGAGGAAAACTTCTAGTAAACTTTTTGTAAATTAGGAGAAAAGAAATGGAATATTGTGTTTGTCATGTATGTAAACATTTTAGACAATATTATAAATATGTTGATTGCAAATTGGTTGAAGCTCAATGCGGAGAATGTAAATTATTCCCATTTTATAGTTGTGAAAGACCAACTTGCCAAATGTTTGAGGTGTGGGAAGTAAATGAAAAATCTCTAGTAAAAGACGTCTTGCCATATGTAAAAAACATTAATGACAGTATTGAATTTTTAAAGCAATTAGAACAAAAAATCGAAGAAAAAAATAAAAATTCTAATTAATTTTTATTGCAATTTATAAAAAAGTATGATAATATAATCGCAGTTGCACTTGCCGAAGTGCTGGAATGGTAGACGGAGCGGACTCAAAATCCGCCGAGGGCAACCTCATGAGGGTTCGAGTCCCTCCTTCGGCACCAGTCAGAAATTGTCGAGCGTTTTGCTCGATTTTTTGTTGCCAAAAAATGCAGCGCTTTTATGCTCGCAATTTCTTCTTCACCGACCAAACGCGAAATATGCTTTGCAATTTCGGTCGGTACTCTCGTGCGAAGAGATTACTTCGAAGGAAATAGGATTTAAGCAAGTGCGTGGTATTAGTAGCTGGCAGATAAAGAAATCCGACGATTATATCCGCGGTAGCACCACCGCTTGAAATTCAAATTGTCGAGCTTTGGGCTCGATTTTTTATATTCAAATAAAAAACACCGCGGGTTAACTTAGCGGTGATTTTTAATTAAAATTTATTTGCAATTTCTTGTAAATTTTGAGAACTTGAAAGCAATCTGCCAGCACCCAATATGACAGCATTTTCGTTTTCTTCAATTATTTTAACATCAATATCCAATGCTTTTCTCAAATATTTTTCTATGCCAGCAATTTTGGAAACGCCACCACTTATAAATATGCCGTTGGAAATTATATCTGCTGCGATTTCTGGTGCACAAGTGTTGATACTAGTTTCAATAGCAAGCACAACCTGCTCTATGAATGGGACAAGGACGCTTTTAACATCTGCGCTTGTTATTATTGCCCTTTTTGGCTTGCCAGTTGTTTCATCTGCGCCAAGCACTTCAAAACTTTGTGTGTCATTTTCATAAAGTGAAGCGATTTCTTCCTTTAATTTTTGGGCTGATGCGATACTTATAATAGTTTCATATTTATCGGCAACCATATTAGCAATATTAACATCTAAACTTCTTCCGCCTAATTGCAATGTGGCGCCTTTTATTATTTGATTCATATTAATCAAGGCAATTTCAGTTGTTGTTCCACCAATGTGAACCGCGCAAACTGTTCTTGCAGTGTTAAGTTCTATCCCGCTCATTTCTGCGGCGCATACTATGCTTGGAACGATTAAAATTTTGCCCAACTTGCATTTTGAAAAAATTTCAATATATTTTTTTCTTTCTTCAATGCTTAAAGAAGTGCTTACGCAAAATACTGCATTCTCTTTAATAAGCCTTTTTGCTTCAATTTTCTTTAAAAAATAATTCAAAAGTTCAACGGCGTATTCAGGGGCTTTTATTTTGCCTTCGCCGAATGGGCTAAAGATATATGTTTTATCGTCAGTTTTGCCTTGCATCTTTTTTGCTTCGTTGCCCATCGCTAATATGACATATTCGTCGCCTTCTTGTTTAGCACAAATGAGAGAAGGCTCTTTTAATACCAAACCTTCTTCTTTCCTATATATGCTTGTATAAACGCCGCCAAATTCTATCGCTAATGTATATTTCATATTTATCCTTGTGTTAAAGTTAATTCAATATTTATGCCGTTTCTTTCAACAACTACTGTTGCATATTTATATTCGTGCAAACGCAATCTTGCATACAAAAAGTCATAAGTATTATTAATCGTGAAAGTTTCAACTTCTGAACCGTTTACGAATTTGATTTCTTTTATAATGTCTTTAACCTTGATTCCAGATATGATGCAAGTTGTGTCAACTTTTGTTACGATGATTCCATCTTCTGAATAATTTTCGTATCCTGATTCAATCATACTGCTTGGTGCATTTTTAACCATCAATTTATCTATCGCAGACAAGCCAACCGTGACATCAGTTGTTGCTTGCGCTTTATTTTCCCAATTTTTTACGACTGTTGGCAAAATTAATATCACTGGATAGATTGAAACTGCATAGAACAAAGAATTTGCACTGTCAACTCCAAGTGTGTTGACGCCAATTAAGTTACCGTCCATATCTACAAGCGCGCCGCCACTATTTCCGTGATTGATTGCAGCATCGTGTTGAATTAGATATTCATAATTGAGTTGCAAATCTGAACCATAAACTGACCTAACTACGCTTGAAGAAATTGTGCCAGTTGTTGCTGAGCCATAATTTTCTTGATTATATTGTGTTCCAACTGTAATTATCTCTTCCAAAACTTTAATTCTGTCTTCTGAAGTGCAATAAACTGACCTATCTTTCATAGGAGCTGCACTTAAATCAGCAAAATGTTCACATACAATGATAGCTAAATCGAAGTTATATGCGCTCCAAAGAATTGTTGCTTCATAATTTGTTTCTCCACCATCTTGTGAAACATAAACAACATAGGAAGTTGTTGTTTTGGTTATTTCTTTTGTTGTTGAATTAGTTGAATTTACAGTTGATGGTTCGCTTAATGCTGAATTGATTACGTGATAATTTGTTAAGATATATCCGCCTTTATGAACGATTGTTCCACTGCCAAATGAAGAAAATGATTCGCTTACATCTCGTGATTTTTCAACCCCAAGAGATGAATAAACAACAGTTTCAATTTTTTTAGCAATTAAAACAGTGAATGATATAGAAATATATTCTTCTGCAATTTTTGTTTTCTTTTCTTGCAAAGAAAGCCCTTCTGTATCAATAACTAATTCTTCATTTTGAGTTTGTCCGCCAGTGTAAGGTTTAAGATTAAAATTGCCAATATTCAAAGATGCGCAACCTGCAAAAGCAAAGACGCAGACCATTAACATACAACACAAAACTAAACTTAATCTTCTACACTTTTTCATAGTTCTCCTAAATTACTTCAATAAATTTAACGAAGACTTTTTTAAAACTTGAATTTACTTTCATTGCTTCAGCTATTTCAAAACTTGCGTCTTTTTCAACAATAGTTTTCATTATTATTGAATCGCCTAAAATATCGCAAGACAAATCTTGGATAACTGATGATTTTGTTGCATCTAGTGCTGATGCTAATTTGATAATAATTCCAATCTTTTTAATTGCGTCTAAATCATCTTCTGTAACAATAGTTGAATATTTAACCCATTCTGTTAAATTAAAGTTGTCTAACTCTTGGAATGTACAAGCAAAGGCTGCAAGCAGCAAATCCTTTTGTGAAACACCTTTAATTTTTGAATTTAATATGATATGGAATGAGTTTTTAACATAATTGTTATAACTTATCCTTTTGCCGCAATCATACATATATGCTGCAATTCTAAGAGGCTTAATGTAACTTCTTGGCAATTTATGAATAACCTTTAATTGCTTAAAGACATTTATTGCAAGCTCATAAACTTTTTCATTGTTTGAATTTGGAACCTTAAAAAATGCATTTATGTTTTCCAAACTATATGAAAACATTTCACTTAAAGGTCTATCAAAAACTTCTGGCATCACATAGTAATTCAAATAACCTTCTCTCAAACCTTCTTCGCTAATTGAAAATTGAGCGACTTCTTGATTGTTCATAAACACATTTGCTAGTGAAAGACCAGCAACAAACTTGTCTGCCCCGACCTCTGAAATGCCTTTCAATTTTTTAGTTTTGTCTAAATCTAAGTTAGAAACAAGATTGTAAACATTGTCAAAAGTTTCTTTTGTTACAACATAGTTATTTGCAAGGTCAAGAGGATATCTTGTTGCCTTTCTAGCAAGCACGCCAACATTCAAAAACAAAACGCCGTTTGTTAAATATTGTGTTTCAGGGTCTTTTTCATTAATAAAAGCAATATTTTTGATTTCTTTATCAAAACTTTCCAAATATTTTTTTACATTTTCAGTTTCGCCAAGTTCTTGCATTTTAGCAAGTGGATATGTCCCATAAGGCAAAGAAACAGAATTTAAAATGTTCCTTCTGTTAAATTGAACAATATATGTTTCATATTCACCTATGTGCAAGAAAACGCCTTTTGTTAAATCTGTGCAATTTACTGCCCCACAAAACAAACTTTTCATTTGTTCTTCTGGAGTTAAAATATTGATTGCAAAGCCGCAAGTGTTATATATTTCTTCAGTCAAGCTTTTGATATTTCTTGCTTTAGAAAAATAATTAGGCGCAAAGGCTATTATGTTTACTATGCCTAAATTGTCGCAAATTTTTCTATAAGATTTTAAAACCCTCATAACATCTTTGATAACGACAGGCCTAATTAAATTTTCATCGATTATTTCTTGTGCCAAAGCAATGTTGTCTGAATATGTGTCGATTACATTATAAAAGCAAGGTTCTTTTGTTTCCAAAATAACCAAACTAATTTTATTTTCACTAAATTCAATTATTGCTCTTTTTGAATTATTTTCCATATTTCTTCCTTAAATTAATCTTCAATAGTTATTGCTTCAACTGGGCAAATGCTTTCGCAAGAATGGCATTTAATGCATTTTTTAACATCAATAAATGATTTCCCATTTTTATCCCAACTAATCGCTCCAACTGGGCATATTTCTATACAAGCGCCACAAGCAATACATTTTTTTTGGTCTACCATAATACATCTCCTTAAAATACATATAGATATTAACATAAAAGAAATAATAAGTAAAGCAAATTTTATTTTTTACGCAAAAATCGACAAAACTCCAAAGTGATTTTTAATATCTAAAACACATAAATAAAAAATCACTCAAAATGAGTGATTGATTAAACTCTAATTTTGCTCAAATCTGGCAAGCCATTGCCTTCTAAGTTTCTATTGAAAGTTAACGACTTACAACTAGCAAGCAATTTATATTTTATCATATCTGGACTTAACGAAGAATTTTTTTCATACAATAGCGCACACATTCCCGCTATCATAGGCGTTGCTACGCTCGTTCCGCTCAGTGAAGTGTAATTTTGCTTTGGCTCTATGCTGCAAGAGTTGATGTTTACTGCTGGGGCAATTAGGTCTGGCTTGTATCGCCTAAGCGCTGGCCCACGCGATGAAAAATTTGCAATTTCAAAGAAGTTAGGATTGATTTCATCATTATCCAATCTATTATCATTCATTCCGCCAACAGTGATTATTTTGGAACTTGTTCCTGGCGATTTGATTGTCTGATATTCTGGGCCACTATTTCCTGCTGCCGCAACAACGACAATACCCCTTTCCCAAAGCGCTTCTGCCCCTTTCATAATTGGGTCATTTATTCCTAAAGGTTCACTTCCAAAACTCATACAGACCACTTTTATGTTATATTTTTTATAATTGTCATAAACCCATTGCATCGCTTCTAATATCACTATTGCGCTTGCCTCTCCAGCACTATTGAGTGCTTTGATGGAAATTATATTGCTCTTTGGAGCAATTCCCTTATATTTGCCTCCGCTCAAACAGCCATTTCCACTTCCCACACCTGCAACAAAAGTTCCGTGTCCATTGTCGTCATAAGGCTTTTGTTTGTTATTAAATAAATCGATAAATTTTATTATTCTATTTTTGCAAATTGTAAAATCTCCGTGAGGCTTAATTCCAGTGTCAATATAGCAAATTGTGATTCCATCTCCAGTCAAAGTTTCATCAATATTTAGCACTTTTCTAGCAACATTCATAAGCGCCATTACGCTTGATTGCTTGGTGATAAATTTGACCCAATTCCTGCTGCATAAATCTAAAATTTCGTCTTTTTTAATTTCCATTGCCACTGCTTTTATAAATGGAAATTCTGCAACAATATTTTGTTTGCTTTTAAAATATCTTTTGGCGGAAATTAGGCTTTCAACATAAACAATGCAATTAATTTTCATATTTTCAGACAAAGCCATAACTGAAAATAAATCTTTATCCAACTTGCTAAAATTTTTCACTTCGACCTCGCTATTTAATTCTATTCAATAAATTTTGAAGTGTGCTTTGCTGCTCTGGCGTAAGATAATCTTTGACCATTTCGACAGAAGAAGATATCTTGTCAAAATCAAAAGTTCCATTGTTTTTTGAAGCTTGAACTTCACTGAAAAGCTCTTGCATCATATCACCTTGATTCATAGAAGAATATTCTTGAACTTTATTTTTTATAAACGCTTCATCAACATTATTTTTAGATGTTGTTTGATTGAATGCGTCAACTTTTGCTTGACTATTTTCTTCTGCAAAATCATACAAATTTTTTGCCATACAAACTCCTTTTTAACTAAATTATTATATGCTGCATATATATTTATTGTTAGAAAGGTGCAAAGTTGAACATCAATAATTTATTTAATTTTAATAACGACAAATCTCAGGAGTTTTTCGGAAACAAAACTGAGAATTTTAACAATGCCAAAATAGCGCTTTATCCAGAAAATGAAAATTCAAATATAACCAAACAAAACTATAACAACGAGCAAGTTAATAATTCGCAAAATGCAAATTTAAGCACTTTGTTGCAATTACTTAGCATATTTAAGTCCAAAAAAATGGACATTCCTTCACTGCTATCTTCACCCATTGGCAAAAAAATGGGAATTAACGAAAATTTAGCCTCTGTCCTTTCGTTATTTAACACCAAAAATAATTCAAAAATACAATCAAATAGCAAAAAAGAAAGTTTGCCTAAAATTGATTCATTGGGTCGTTTAAAATGACAAAAAATTATAGTATACATTCAATAAAAGTCGCACAAACTACAAATATGAAAACAATAGTATTCACAGGTGGTGGCACCGCCGGTCATATCATGCCAAATGTGGCGCTTTTCCCAGAGGCAAAAAAACATTTTGACAAAATCGCCTACATAGGCTCATCAGGCATGGAAAAACAAATCATCGGCTCAGAAAAAGATGTAGATTTCTATGAAATAGATGCTGTCAAGTTGATAAGAAGTCTAAATTTAAAAAATTTTTGTATTCCATTTAAACTTATTAAGTCTGTTAAACAAGCAAAAAAAGTCCTTAAAAAATTACAACCAAATGTTGTATTTTCAAAGGGCGGATATGTTTCATTGCCTTCTGTTATTGCAGCTAAACAACTTGGCATTCCAGTTGTAAGCCACGAGTCAGATATGACAATGGGATTAGCAAATAAAATTATTTATCGATATTCTAACAAAATGTTGACGACTTTTGAAAACACAGCAAAAAGCAAAGAAAAATGCGTCTTTGCAGGCTCACCCATCAGAGAAAAAGTGTTAAATGGAGATAAAAATAATTTAAAAGTCAAATTTAATAACAGCAAGCAAAATGTACTGTTTTTTGGCGGCAGTTTGGGCGCAAAAGCAATCAATCTTGCAGTTGAAAATTCACTTGAAGAGTTAACAAAGCGCTTTAATGTGATACATTTAACAGGAAAAGGCAAAAAAATTAAACAGCAACAAAACATAACAAATTACTATCAGCAAGAATATGCTAATAACATCGAAGATTTCTTTGATATGGCCGATTTAGTTGTAACAAGAGGCGGAGCAAACGCGTTATTTGAACTATTAGCCTTGCAAAAGCCAATGCTTATAATCCCTTTACCTAAAGCGGAAAGCCGTGGCGACCAACTTCAAAATGCAAAATATTTTGCTGAAAAAAACTATGCGAAAGTGTTATATCAAGAAGATTTAACAACGCAAAATTTGATTTCTTCTCTTGAATCGCTCAATCAAAACAAGGATAAATTGATTACATCAATGAAACAATCTTCGCAACAAAACGCGAATAAAAAAATAATGCAAATCATTATAAATGAAACAAAAAAGGCTGATTAATTTCAGCCTTTTTAAACATATTCAAATATGCACAATTAAGCACTTTCTTCGACATATTTGCTAGAAAATTGACTATTATATAAATCTGCGTAAAAGCCGTTTGCTTCCAATAATTGCTTATGCTTTCCTTTTTCAATGATATTTCCGTCTTTCATAACTAAAATTAAATCTGCATTTTTAATTGTTGAAAGTCTGTGAGCAATAACAAAACTTGTTCTATTTTTAGTTAATTTATCCATCGCTTTTTGAATAAGCTCTTCAGTTCTTGTGTCAACCGAACTTGTTGCTTCGTCCAAAATTAACATAGGAGCGTTTTGAATCATTGCTCTTGCTATTGTCATAAGTTGTTTTTGACCTGCCGAAATGGCTGTGTTGTCGTCCAAAATCATATCATATCCATTTGGAAGAGTTCTGATAAAATGGTCAACTCCGCACGCTTCACACGCCTTTAAAATTGCTTCATCGCTGACATTTTCTTTGTTGAAAACTAAGTTTTCTTTAATAGTTCCTTCAAATAGCCAAGTGTCCTGCAAGACCATTCCAAAAAGTTCGTGAATATTTTCTCGCTTTAAATCTTTTGAAGAAATTCCGTCAATCGTAATATCGCCATCATTTAACTCATAAAATCTCATCAGCAAGTTAACTAATGTTGTTTTGCCCGCTCCTGTTGGCCCAACAATGGCAATTTTTTGCCCTGCTTTAACCTTTGCGTTAAAATTTGGAATAATGATTTTATTTTCATCATAGCCAAACTTAACATTTTTAAATTCAATATTGCCTTTAACTGTATTTGGATCCAAATAAAGTTCTTTTGTGCTTTCGTCTGACAATTCTTTTTCTTCTAAGAACTCAAACACCCTTTCACTTGCCGCCGCCCCAGATTGAATGTTTGTAAACGCTTGAGCTATTTGAGATAATGGTTGAGTAAACAATCTGATGTAAATCATAAATGAAACGATAGAGCCAATGCTTACAATTCCGTTCATAGCAAGCAACGCGCCTGAAATGCAAACTGCAACATAGCCAAAGTTGCCGATAAAACTCATAAGTGGGCTCATAATTCCTGAGAAAAATTGAGATTTCCAAACGCTTGTATAAAGTTTTTCGTTTATTTTATTAAATTGCTCAGTTGTTTCCTGTCCTGCATTATAGACTTTAACGATATCGTGCCCTGAATAATTTTCTTCTATATGTCCATTTATATCTGCCAATGAGCGTTGTTGTTGATTAAAATATTTTTGTGATTTTGCCATAATGAAAGCTATAATGACAAACCCAATAAGTGTTGCGCCAATGGCAACAAAAGCCATAATCCAATTAGTTACAAACATCATAACCAATGAGCCAACAAGCAACGCTATTGAGCCAATCAATGAAACAACGCTGTTGTTAATGGTGTGACCAAGAGTGTCAACATCGTTAACGATAGTGCTTAAAACATTTCCGTATGTCGTTTTATCATAATATTTGAAAGGAATTTTATTAATCTTTATGGAAATGTCCTTTCTTAATCTTTTGCACGCTTTTTGAGCAACATAGACCATAATTACATTTTGCAAATAATTGAAGATAAAACTTGCAGAATAAAATGCCACGAGTATTAATCCAATTTTTAACACAAAATCAAAATCAATGCCTATCATCATATTGTTTGTAATATGATTTGTTAGGTCAGACAAATAATCAGGTCCTAATATAGACAAAACAGTTCCTGCAACTGCAAGAATGATTGCACAAATTATTAAAGGAAAATAGCATTTGCAATATCTAACTAATTTAACTATTGCTCCTTTGAAGTCTTTTGCTTTTTCAAAATTAGTCTTTTTTGGTCCCATTTTATAACTCCTCCTTGCTTAATTGTGATAGCGCAATTTCTTTATAAATTGGGCAATTTTTTAATAATTCCTCGTGCTTGCCTTTTCCGACCATATTTCCATTATCCAAAACTATGATTTGGTCGGCATTTTTAATTGTGCCAATTCTTTGTGCAACAATAAGTGATGTCGTGCCCTTTAAATCCTTATTTAAAGTTTTTCTCAAAGCTTTATCAGTTTTATAATCTAACGCTGAAAAGGAATCATCAAAAATCAAAATTTCTGATTTTCTAGCCAAGGCACGCGCTATAGATAGACGCTGTTTTTGACCACCAGAAACATTCTTTCCCCCTTGAGATATATGCGCATTATATTTATCTGGCATCTTTTCAACAAAGTCTTTTGCTTGTGCTTGCTTTATAGCAAGTTGGATTTCTTCTTCGCTTGGCTTGCCATTCTTATTCTTTCCAAATCCAACATTTTCATTGATAGTTCCAGTAAACAAAATTGATTTTTGAGAAACATAGCCAAGAATATTATAAAGTTCTTCCAATTTATAGTCTTTAACATTTATGCCATCAACAAGCACTTCGCCTTCAGTTGCATCATAAAATCTTGGGACCAAGTCTATAAGCGTGCTTTTGCCGCTGCCTGTTGAGCCAATAAACGCAACTTGCTCGCCTTTATTGACTTTGAAAGAGATATTTTTAAGCACGTATTCATCTGCATTTGGATATTTGAAACTAACATTTTTAAATTCAACCGTCCCGCGTTCAACTGGAGCCGCACCTTGGCCATCTTTGATGCTTGATTTTGTGTCTAAAATTTCATTTATACGCTTAGCCGAAACTGTCGCCCTAGGCAACATCATAAATATCATTACAAGCATAATAAATGAAAAAATAACTTGAACGGCGTAGGACATAAACACAACCATATCACTAAATAACGCGATTTTTTCCATTCCGCTTGCTGCTTGAATAATATATGCACCAACCCAATAAATAGCAAGCGAAACACCATTCATAACAAGTGACATTATAGGTCCAAATAATGACATTCTTTTATAAACATACATATTTGTGTCTGTTAAATTGCTGTTTTTTTCTTCAAATTTATCTTCTTCAAACTTTTCTGCATTAAACGCTTTTACAACTCTAAGACCTGTCAAATTTTCTCTTGCCACTCTGTTGATATCATCAGTTTGCTTTTGCATTTTCTTAAATCTTGGCAAGCAAAACAACAAGATTGTTATAATACACAATAAAAGAACGGCAACTGCAACTGCTGTAATTAAACTCCATTGCCAACTCTTTCCAACAATTTTAATTATCGCCCAAACTGCCATTATTGGTGCTTTAACCATAACTTGCAAGCCCATAGCAACAAAATTTTGAACTTGTGTAACATCGTTTGTGGAACGAGTTATCAAACTTGCAGTTGAAAATTGCTTCATTTCACTTTTTGAAAAATCTTGTATTTGTGAATAGATGCTTGCCCTCAATACTAGACCAAGTTTTGCGGCAATTCTTGCTGCAAAAAAGCCGACAATAACACTTAAAAGTGTGCTGCCAATAGCACAAGCAAGCATAAATCCGCCATTTCTCCAAATAGCACCCATATCGCTGCTGCCAGTTGTTAATAAAGTTGTTATTTCAGACATAAATTCTGGAAGTTTTAAATCAAGCCAAACTTGTCCAGCAATAAATATCACGCTAATAGCAACCATTATCCATTCTTTCCAAGAAAGTTTTTTTAACATTTTTAACATATATTTCCTCCTAAGGCCTTTGTGCAATATCTTTTAATTTTTTTTGTAAAGCGGACAAAAGTTCCGCACATTTGTCTAATTCTTCTTTGCTAAAACAACTGAAAATTTCATTTTCAACTTTATTTTTTTTGATGTTCAACCTGCGTTCTATTTCATAAGCTTTTTCAGTTGGCAAAATGATATTTATTCTATTATCTTTTTCAGAAGGTTTTTTAATAATAAAGCCATTCTTCTCCAAATTAGATATTATGCTGGAAACTGTTGATTTACGCACATTCCCAAAATTTTCTATATCTTTTTGGGTTACATCTCTTTTTTTACTCTGCTTAAAAACATAGCCTAAAATAAAAAATTGCTTACCCGTCAAGCCATATTGCATAGCCACAGACCCAAATATTCTATTTAAGCTATTTTCTATTTTTTTAATACTTTCAATAATTAGCATCAACCGCTCCAAATAGTTAGAATTCGAACCAATTATATACAAAAAAATTCGCTTGTCAAGCATTTTTTAATCTTTTAATAATTTTTAACCTTATCTTAATTAAATTCATAAAAAAATGTAAATGACAAATAATATTATTTGTGAAAAAGGCTTTTAAATTGACATCAATAATAATTGCTTGTTTGCTTGCAATTATGTTAATAGCAGCTGCTATTGTTTTTTCAATTTATTCATCTGCCGCAAAAAAGGAAACTTTTGACAGAACAAAACTTGCAACATCTTCCTTTCAAATTGAAGTTTTTGACGAAAATGGCAATTTAATAACTGACAAAAATCAGTATAACAATCAACACATCAACATAAACGACTTAAATCCTCAAACGACAGCTGCATTTATCTCCATAGAAGACAAAAATTTTTACAATCATTCTGGTGTAAATTACAAAAGAATGCTAAAAGCATTGATTAAAAATATAACAAGCGGAAAAGTTAAAGAAGGTGCCTCAACAATTTCTCAACAACTTATTAAAAACACCCATCTATCTAGCGAGCGAACTTATGAAAGGAAAATAAAGGAAATATTTTTAGCAAAAGAAATGGAAAGACAAGTGTCAAAAGACGATATTTTGGAAAGTTATCTCAATGTTATCTATTTTGGCAACAACATTTATGGCATTGAAAATGCTGCAAGATTTTATTACTCTAAGCCAGCAAGTGAGTTAAATTTGCAAGAAAGTGCAATGTTAGCGGGAATTATAAAATCCCCTGGAAGTTATTGTCCAATAAACAAGCCTGAAAAATGCATTAGCAGACGAAATTTAGTTTTGAGCGAGATGTTTAAAGATGGCAAAATTTCAGAAGATGAATACTCAACAGCGAAACTTTCTGAACTAAATTTGAATATTGATGAAAATTTTAATAATGGACAAAATTCATACAGCCAAGCAGCGATTGACGAAGCGTGCAAGATTTTAAATCTTCCAACAAAGCAGATTGCTCTTGGGAAATACAAAATCTATACATATCAAAATCCAGATAAACAAAATGCTCTAGAAAAGGCTATAACAGACAAATTTGGCGATGTTGGCAAAAACGACATTGCAGGAATTTCAATCAACAATTCCACTTTTGGCGTTGAAGCATATTTTGGCAAAAGCACATTTTCAATTTTAAATTCCAAGCGCCAGCCAGGCTCAATTATCAAGCCTTTGCTTGTCTATGGCCCTGCAATGAATGAAAATAAGATTTCGCCATCAACTATGATTTTAGATGACAAAATTGACATAAACGGCTATAGTCCTGAAAATGTAACAAAAACTTATTCAGGTTATGTTTCAGTTCGAGAAGCAGTCGCAAAGTCTTTGAATGTTCCTGCTGTAAAAACATTATCTTATGTTGGCATTGACAAAGCAAAACGCTATGCAGAAAGATTTGGCATTGAGTTTGATAAGGAAGATAACGGCTATGCCCTCGCTTTGGGCGGAATGACCTATGGGACTGATTTATTAACCTTGACTAACGCTTACTCAAGTTTTGCAAATAATGGAAAATTTAAAACTGCTTGTTTTATCAAGGAAATTAAGGACAAAAACAACAAAACCATCTATACAAGTCAACAACCCTATGACCAAATTTTACGCGAAGATGCCAATTATTTAACTTTGGAAACATTGCTAGAAAGTGCAAAAACTGGAACAGCAAGGCGATTGAACGACTTGCCATATCAAATAGCATCTAAAACAGGAACAGTTGGAAAAGGTGAAAGCAATGGCGACGCGTATAACCTAGCATTGACGACTGAAGATTGTGTTGGCGTGTGGGTCGGCAACTTAAAAGGCGAAGAGATTGGTTCAATAACTGGCGGAATTTTGCCAACTTATGTTGTCAAAGATTATTTTAAAAGCATCTACAGCAAGCACACACCAAAGGACTTTGAAATTCCTTCTTCTATCGCCGAAGTAGAAATTGATAGTTTGGAACTTGAAAACAATCATATTGTAGTAAAAGCCAACGATTTTATTCCAGAAAGATACAAACAAAAGGAATTGTTTTCCAAATTCAATTTACCAAAAGAAATATCAAACAATTTCTTGGAAATACAAGCGCCAACACTGACTGGAAAAGTTGAAAATGGCAATGTGATATTAGAATTTGACTCTGAAAATTATTTAAAATATGATTTATATAAAATTGAAAATAACAAAGCAAAATTAATAAAATCATTTGATGGAATTAGCGGCAAATTGAATTACACTGCCCCATTTGGCAAAAATAAAAGCGAAAAATATTATTTAAAAACAAAAATAAAAAATTATGCAACCGGTCAAGAAATTGAAAGCGAGCCTTCAAAAACGATTGAACTTATAAAGACTTCTAAAAACACTGTTGTTTCTGAAAAGGCTGATAAATGGTATATATAAAAAAATCATTAATTTTTAGATTAATGATTTTTAATTTTATAGTGCAACAGTTGGCTTTGCGGTTAAGCTTAAATCAGACAGCCCCTGACCAGCTCTAATCATAAAATATGCTGCTGAGCCTATCATTGCTGCATTGTCTGTGCAATATTTCAAACTTGGGAAATAAAGTTTTATTCCATTTTTATCACATTCAGTTTGCAATGTTTGCCTTAAAAAACTATTGGCAGAAACGCCTCCCGCAACGACCAATTTGTTAGAATTATTCGCCTTGCAGGCCTTAATTGCTTTGGTTGCTAACTCTCTAACAACTGCGGTTTGAAAACTTGCACATATGTCATCAACAGGCAATTCTTGATTTGGATTTTTTTGTTTCAAATTGTGAACATAGTTTATAACTGCCGTTTTAATACCGCTAAAACTAAAATTCAAACTGTCCGTCATAATGTCGTGAGTAAATTTGATATCGCTCTTTCCTTGCTTTGCGTGCTTGTCAACCTCTGGTCCACCTGGATAACAAAGACCTAAAACTCTCGCAACTTTGTCGAACGCTTCACCAGCGGCGTCATCGACCGTTGTGCCAATCAATTCGTGAAGATTATAGTCTGTTATATTTAATATGGCAGTGTGCCCGCCACTGACCATCAAACAAATAAATGGAGGCTCCAAAGTTTTTTCTGTTATATAGTTTGCTGCAATATGTCCTTTAATATGGCTGACAGCAATTAATGGAAGCTCCAAAGAAAAAGCAAGGGTTTTTGCAAAATTTACGCCCACCATCAAAGCGCCAACTAATCCTGCACCATAAGTAACAGCGATGGCGTCAAGTTGATTTTCACTTATTTTCGCTTCATTAAGCGCTTCTTTATACACATTAGAAATTGCAAGTATATGATTTCTTGAAGCTATTTCTGGAACAACACCGCCATAAAGCCTGTGAATATCAATTTGGCTTGCAACAACATTTGCAAGCACCTCGCGACCATTTTTGATTATGGCAATAGATGTTTCATCACAAGAACTTTCAACGGACAAAACAATCACATCTTCTTTATTTTTCAAATTTTCAAATTTTTGCTTTGCAATGTCAAAATACATTTCATTCCCCCATTTCAGCGCATTTGTTTTCAACTATCATTTTATTATCTCTCAACTCTCTGAATTTGTTAAATTGTTTATTGCTTTTTGAAACAAAATAAGATTTTATTGATGAAACTTTAATTTCTGGAACAACAACTAAGCCTTCATAATAATTTTGCATTTCGCTCACTTTTGAAAGTTTATTGTTCTCAAATTTTTTAAATCTTTCATTCATCTGGTATAACTTTTCTGATTTTTTATCTTCGTCTGACATTTCAATTAAATTAAGCATTCTATCTTCAACGCTATTTTTATAGGCAATATAATTATAAAGTTCATCGCCATTTAATTTAAGATAGTCTTCATCTTGAGTTTCAAATGAAATCATCACATTATTGCTACCTAAATAATTTTTGGCTTGTGCTGGCGTTGTAAAAGTGCAAATTGAATTATCAACCCAATCTTCTTTGTCGTTATATTGCAAAAATGGTGGCAAGTTGTAATTATAGAAATCGTGAAATGTTCCTGCTAAATCATCAACATTTATTTCCATAAAAGGATTTGTATTGCCTGCCACTTTCTCAAAAAATACATAATTTGGAATTAAGCAATATAATCTCATAATTATTCCTCCACTTTTTTATTGCTTTTTATCAAATAATCGTTAATAAACGGCTGCAAATCTCCATTCATAACACCATAGACATCGCTAGTTTCATAATTTGTTCTATGATCTTTGACCATTGAATAAGGGTGAAAAACATACGACCTAATTTGACTTCCCCATTCAATTTTTTTAAGTTCTCCCCTAATTGAAGAGAGTTTTTCCATCTCTTCACTTTCTTTCTTGTCCGCAAGTTTAGCCCTAAGCATTTTCATACAAGTTTCTCTATTTTGTATTTGACTGCGTTCAGTTTGACAAGAAACAACTATTCCTGTTGGGATATGTGTAATTCGAATGGCGGATTCTGTCTTGTTAACGTGTTGTCCACCAGCGCCAGAGCTCCTATATGTGTCAATTTTTAAATCTTCACTTCTTATTTCTGGCATTTCGCTTTCTTCAATTTCTGGCATAACTTCAACGCTAGCAAAACTGGTGTGCCTGCGCGCATTGGCGTCAAAAGGTGAAATCCTAACAAGCCTATGAACGCCCTTTTCACATTTCAAGTAGCCATAAGCGTTTTCTCCGCTAATCGAAAATGTTACGCTCTTAATTCCTGCTTCATCACCATCAAGCAAGTTTAAAACTTCCATTTTAAAACCTTGTTTTTCAGCATACATTGAATACATTCTAAAGAGCATTTGCGCCCAATCTTGCGCTTCGGTGCCACCCGCCCCTGAGTGTATAGTTAAAATTGCATTGTGCGAATCATATTTTCCACTCAACATCGTTTCAATTCTAAGTTCTTCTTTTTTTTGATATAAAGTTTGCAATTCACTTAAAAGTTCATCATAAAATTCTTTTGCTTCGCTGTCAGGACAACTTTCACTAAGTTCAATAAGCGTTTCACAATCTTTAATTTTATTATCAAAATTTTTTATATTGTTTAATTTATCTTCATTATATTTAAGTTCTTTGCCGACTTTTTGCGCAAGTTCCATATCTTGCCAAAAATTTTCGCTTTCTTGTTGCTTTTTTAAAGCATTTATTTTATTTTGCAAGCCATCAGGGTCAAAGACACTCCTTAATATATGCAAATTCTTCTTTCAACTCTTTAAGTTTTAATTTTTCATTTTCAACTATCATTTTACACCTGTTTTTATTATATCATTAAAAGATTAAATGTCAACTTCGACCAAATTTATTCATTTGTAGCAATTACTAACTTATTTGTCGCTCTTGTAATTATATTATATAAAATGTTTTTGTCTAATTTTTTATTTGTATCAAATTTATCAAAGTTATAAACCACAACTTGCTCAAATTCAATTCCTTTAACATTATTGACACTTGCAATCAAAACTTTTCCGTGTTCAAATTTGTTTAAAGAACAATCAATCTTATGTTTCAAAATATTGTAAATTTCGCTTGCCGATTTTTCATCTTTACACAAAACAGCCTTTGTTTCAAATCGACTTGCATTTAGATTTTCAGCAATTTCGTTTACTTTTATAAAATCAACTTTTTCGCCATTTCTGTCAAAGTTTGTTCCACCAACATCTTTAATCTTATTTGCCATTTCAGCAATTTGATTTGTCATTCTATAAGATTTTGTTAAATAAATTACATCGCCCAAATCAAAATTTACAGAAAGTTTAAGCAAATATTTTTCATCAAGATTTTTAAAAATTGATTGATTAATATCCCCAAGGACTATCCAATTACAAGGGCAAATTTGTCTTAACAACTCAAAATGCAATGGCGCATATTCTTGAAATTCATCAACAATTAATAACTTAACTTCGTTTTTCTTTTCTAATCCATAATAATGATTTGCTAAATATAAAATTGCAATTAAATCATCATAATTTATTAAAATTTTGCTATTTTTATAATTTTTTTCTAATTTTTGACACTCCAAAGACTGTCTCTTATACACATC
>URAC01000007.1 GCA_900545735.1 uncultured Bacillota bacterium
CTACACGAGCCTTATCGTCGGCAGCGTCAGATGTGTATAAGAGACAGGTTTTACAATTATTGTTTATCGATACAACAAACCCTTCGTTGTTAGAAATTGTAATCAAATTTAACTCTTCAAAAATCATCAAATAAGCGTGGAAATTTTTAAACGAAGTGCGTTTTAATTTTAACATTCTGTTATAAGCGTGAAGTTCGTTAATAAATGGCTTATCGTTTATGCTTTTAAGCGCGTTGTAAAAATCTCCAATCTTTTCTCGCCTTGTGTCTATTGAAGAAAACAACTTTTTATCAAATGTTCCATTTTTAGGAATGTAAATTTTTGCTTTTGAAATCTGTGAAATTTTAGCAAGATAAGACTTATCTAAAACTGGCTCTAAAAAGATTATTTTTGAATAGTCTTTAAACATATTTATATCAGTTGGATAAATGCTTATTGCGTTAAATCCGCCGCTAGAATAGTTGTTAAAAACAAATTTTTGATATATGTTGTCAAGGCAATATTTATTAATAAATTCATTATAATTTGATAACTTATTTGTTACAAAAATAGTTCCAAATGGGCTTTGCTCTTTTGCTACAAAGTTGATTAAATCGCTTTCATCATATTCAGCCAAATCAATTTCGCCGCCAAATTTTAAATATCTCAGCTGTTCAAGTTCTATTGCATCTAAATCACTTTTAAAGGTCTTATCAAAAGAATAATCGCCTTCAAAATATTTTACAATGCCTTTAAATGCCCCTTTATATCTTTCCTTTTGGAGTTCAAATATAAAGTGTTTGTTTGTTGCAAATTTCAAATCAAAATATTTATCAGCGCAATTAAAATATATCAAATTTAATTTGTTAGTAAAATTGATATTAAAATGTTGGTTAAAATTTTTAAGTGGGCTTATAAAAGCATCATCAGCATTTATTCTGAATAATGGATTGGAATTGTCTAAACCAAAAGGCTCTAACAAAAGCAAATCTTGGAAAAATTTATCTGTTAAGTCGTTTAAATTGATGTCCAAATCATAATAAGTTATTGGCTCAAAAGCCTTTGAAGATACATTTGCAAAAATAAAACTATTAACTCGCTTATAAAACTCGTTAAAATGCTCCTTTTTTAATGTCAGCCCCGCCGCCATCTTATGTCCACCATAGGTAACTAAAATATCGCTACAACTTGACAAAAGTTCGTGAACATTTATGTCTAACAAACTCCTTGCAGAGCCTTTAAGCACTCCATCTTCCTCTGAAAACAAGAACGCAGGACGATTGTAGGCATCAACGAGCCTTGCAGCAACAATTCCCAAAATTCCGTGGTCCCATTTGTCGTTGAATAAAATTATCGCTCTTTCATTTGATAGGTTCGAATTTTTAAGCATTTCGATGCAATCAGCATAGCATTGATTGCAAACAACCTGCCTTTTAGTGTTGTATTCAGCAATTTTGTTTAATTGTGTTTTAATTTCTGCTGGCGATTTTGCAAGAATGAGTTTTAAGGAGTCGCTTGCTTCCCCCATTCTTCCAGCGGCATTGAGTTTTGGTGCTATTTTAAAAGCAATATCCGTTGAACAAACATTTTTAATGCTTAACTTGTTTTCTGAAAACATTGCCTTTAACCCTGCAGGAAGATATTTTTCAAACAATTTTAGGCCGTAATAAACAATCGCCCTATTTTCCCTTGTCAAACTTACAATGTCTGCAATAGTTGCAATGGCTGCAATAGGCAAAAATTCTGTTGCTGCATCGTGTCCTAAAAGTGCTTCACTCAATTTAAAAGCGACACCAGTTCCGCACAATTCGTGAAAATCATAATCCTGATTGACAATCTTTGGGTTGATAACAACGCAATCAGGAATTTCTTGTGGCAATTCGTGGTGGTCGGTTACTATCATTTCAATGCCTAAACTTTTAGCATATTCGACTTCATTATTGCAAGATATTCCGCAATCAACTGTAATTATTAATTCAGGATTGTATTTCGCCTTGATTTTATCAATTACAACATTTGTTAAGCCATAGCCGTCAACAAATCTGTTTGGCAAATAATAATTTACTTTCTTGCCAAGCTTTTCAAAAGTTTTATATAAAATTGCAGTGGCTGACAATCCATCTACATCATAATCTCCAAAAATTAAAATTCGCTTATCTGCTTTTAACGCTGACTTAATTTGCTCACACGCTTCACGCATGCCAAAAAGGCCAAAAGGCGACATAAAATCGCTTTCACTTGGCGTTAAAAAATTTTTAATTTGTTCTTCGCTTGTAAATCCGCGAGAAAACAATAATTCCACGATTTTTTCGTGTAAATTCAATTTCTGAGCCATATCAGAAATAAGCCCAACATCAAAGTTGTGGTTGTAATATTTTCTTTGTTTCATATTTAATCCCAATTAGCAATAGGCAAAATGCCCTTCATTTGACTTTATAATAGCACTAAAATTAAATTTAACCTAATAATTTTTTAAAAACTTGCAACTTATTTTTGTATATGCTATAATGCGATGTAAAAATAAGATTTAGGAGAAAAAATGATACAAGTAAACAATGTTATGCTCCAATTTGGCGGAAGAGTGCTTTTCAAAGATGTAAATTTAAAATTTACAAAAGGCAACTGCTATGGAATTATTGGTGCAAATGGCGCAGGCAAATCAACCTTTTTAAAGATTTTAACGGGAGAATTAGAACCTAATAAAGGTGAAGTTATATTAGACCCAAAAGAAAGAATGTCCGTTTTGGAACAAAATCAAAACAAATATGATGACAAAACTGTTTTAGAAACTGTGCTTTTAGGTCATAAAAGATTGGTAGAAATTGAAAAATTAAAGGAAGAATTATACTCAAAAGAAAACTTTACAGAAGAAGATGGCAATTTGGCTGCCGAATTGGAAGCGGAATATGCTGAAATTGGCGGTTGGGAAGCAGAGGCGGAAGCAAAAACTTTGCTTTCTGGAATTGGCATTGATGAAAGTTTGTATTACACTTTGATGAAGGACATCGACCCAAAACAAAAAGTTAAAGTTTTGCTCGCTCAATCTTTATTTTTAAATCCAGATATATTGGTTTTAGACGAGCCAACAAATAACTTGGACTTTAAAACAACAAGATGGCTTGAAAACTATCTTTTAAATTTTGAAAATACAGTCATTATTGTTTCTCACAACAGGCACTTTTTAAATAGAGTTTGCACACACACTTGCGATGTTGACTATGGTCAAATTAACATTTATCTTGGAAATTATGATTTTTGGTATGAAACAAGCCAACTTCTTGCAAGACAAGCAAAGGACCAAAACAAAAAAGCTGAACAAAGAGCAAAAGAATTGAAAGATTTTATTGCTCGTTTCGCTGCTAACGCTTCAAAGTCTAAACAAGCAACTTCAAGGAAGAAAGAACTTGAAAAATTGACTATTGAAGATTTCAAGCCATCTTCAAGAAAATATCCATATATCGATTTTAAATTTGAAAATGAACTTGGTAAAGAAATTTTGATGGTGGACAAACTTACCAAAAAAGGATTGTTTGAAAACTTGTCTTTCACCTTAAATCACGATGATAAAGTTGCAATTTTATCTTCAAATAGTTTGGCAGTAACAACATTATTTAACATTTTAATGGGGATTGAAGAAGCAGATAGCGGAACGTTCCGTTGGGGAAAAACTGTTAAAGTTGGATATCTGCCACAGGATAATCGCTCATATTTTGAAGGCTGCAATCTAAATCTTGTTGATTGGCTAAGGCAATTTTCAAAAGAACAAGATGCCACTTTCATTCGCGGTTGGCTTGGAAGAATGCTCTTCTCTGGCGAAGAAGCGTTAAAAGAAGTAAATGTCCTTTCAGGTGGTGAAAAAGTTAGATGTATGATGGCAAAAGCAATGCTTGAAGCGGGAAATGTTCTCTTGCTTGACGAGCCAACAAACCATTTGGACCTTGAAAGCATCACCGCTTTAAACAAAGGAATGATAAATTACAAAGGCGTTATGATGTTCGCCAGCCACGACCAAGAAATTGTTGAAACTGTTGCAAATAGGATTATTGATATAGTTTCTCCAACACAAATCATCGACAAACAATGCACCTATGAAGAATATGCAAATAAGAATTAAAAAAAACGGGAACTTCCCGTTTTTTTATAAATCCATTGCCGCGCTCATTTCATCAACAAGCGTTTTGTTGCTAACACCTTTGTTGACAACTCCATTTTCCAAATAATAGCCATCTTTTTGCACAACAGTAGACATTGCTTCTAGCGTTTTATCTGTGATATGAAATAATTTTCGTGCATACTCGCCCATATCTTCTTCTTTTAAGCCTTTGTGATTAACAGCCCTTGGAGATTGCAATTTTTCAAGCAAAACTTTATCACCGCGGCATCTATATGTTTTATAAATTTCATCAAATTGACTTTCTGTGGCAATATGCAAATGAATATCTCCCGCTTTGATTTTTGTGCCGTCTTCATTTATATGCTCTATATTATTATGTTTGCAAACCCTTGCAACAAAAGCTGCATTTCTTATATCCCCGTTTGGAAGATAATAAAGCGAGATTGAAGTTGAATTTTTGTCTTTAAATGTTTTTATAAGGCACATTTCAACTACTTCCTTGCCATTGACTACATTCTTATATGCGTAAATTCCGCAAGAATCATAATACTCATTTACTTGATATTGATTGCTTTTAAAATTATTTGCTTTTGCAAATTCTGAAGACAAATTGAGCCCTTCTGTTCCTTGAACCAAGCCTTCCACCAAATATTTTGGAGAACAGATTGCCCTTTTTATAACTGATTTGCCTAATTTAATAGTTCTTTTGCATAAAAATGATTTTGATTTTAATTTCGCTATAGTGCATCTAAAATCATAAGTCTTTTTCAAAATTCCAGATAGGTTCATAAAAACTTTCATATTTTTATTATATTACAAATCTTCAAATTGTCAATATAAAAAAATGAGATTAAATCTCATTTTTTAAGCCGCTGGGACTGTTTCCGTTACTTGAATATCGAAGTTGATATTTCCATATCCAGGAATTGCTATTGTATAATTAATCGTTCTATTAACTGGTTCGGAGATGTTTCCATTGAGCCAATAATTATATAATGCTTGAGAATAGCCTTTTGACTCACTATCAACAGTTACGTCAACGCCATAAGAAACAGTGCTTGAATTAGACATTATTTTCTTTGTGAAAACATACTTGTCTGCAGGCACTTTTTCTTTTCCAACTGAAAGTGTCCAGCCTACAGCAGATTTTCCGCTTGTTCTTGTATGTTTAACAACAATCCTGTCATTTTCCATCGTCTTTTCAGCAGTTGCGCCAGCTGTTGTTCCAACCACAGTTACACTATCCATTGTAAGCGTTCCAGCATTTTCAAATACTGTAACTTTAAATTCTTTGTTTCCAACCATAATTGATGTTACACCGCTCTTTGCTTCAACATAAAGCGTTGGAACTGCAACATAAAGTTTTCCATCTTCTTTCATCCAAGCAGGCGTTTCAACAAAATTGTTATTTCCTACACTATATTTGATGTTTTCAGTTAGTGTATGACCAATTCCGTTGATAGTAACAACTTCTACATTTGTGTCAAAATCTGAACTTATTTCAACATAAAAATTTTCTGCACTTGCTTTTGGAAGCGTTGTGTTTTCTGCTTTATTATAAAATGTTGAAATGAGCGTGTCTGCTTTTGTTTGAGCCTCTTTAACTACATTTACATTAATCGTTTCAGTTGTGCAGCCCATTAAAACAAAACAAGATGCAACAGCCATAATTAATACAAGTGAAAGACTTAAAAATTTTTTCATAAAAACCTCCAATAAAATAACATTTAGATTATTTACATTAAAAAATTTTTTAAACATTACATTTTAGATGAATGATTTAACAAATATTCCAACAGTTCCGCCTTGTGTTCATAAGCATAAGCAACTGCTGTTTGATGTGCTTCGTCCACACGCTTTGTTCCGTGAGTCATTGAATTTAAAAAGTGTATGCAAGTGTGACCGTCCATATTATTTCCTTCAACCAAAGTGTATCCGTGTGGCATACCATTAATAGAAGCAGCGACATACGAACCATTTATTTCAACCCAAACTGGCCTTCTAACCCAACTCCATTCTCCATTGTATATTTCTTTCATAATCGCTGTGTTAGAAGCATCTATTGGTTGGACATCGGCGTGATTATATCCCCCAACGCGAATCACTTGATAGGCTTTTTTAGTTTGACAATCAATTACTGTTGCCGTCAAAGTGTATTTGGTGAAAAAATTATTTACAACATCAAACCAATCAAGATTTGAAACATTGTCCACCTTTTCAATTATTTCAGTGTAATTTAACACATCATTTAATTTGGAACTTTCTTCCTCAAAAGCATCGTTTAATATTTTTTGCTCTTCAATTGTCAACGCGTCAAAACCAGTTTTGTATGCAGGTTGAGGCAAAACGGTTGCAAAAACGCCCATACATAAAAAAGACAAAACCAAATAGATAATCATTGAACTTTTCATAAATTTATTTTGTTTAGATTTAAAAAAATTATTATAAGTAATAGAAAATTTTAATTAATAATATATTACTATGTGGAAAAGAACACTGGCGTATTTGGTGGAGCAATGCTTATTTTAGGTGCGACAATAGGTGCAGGGCTTGCAAGTGGACAAGAAGTCGTTATTTTTTTTGCTAAGTATGGATTTGTAAGCATTTTCTACGCATTTATTTTCTTTATATTGTTTGCTTATGGATTGATAACACTCCTAAAATACGGTCAAATGTTGAAAAATAAGCCTGATTTTTTAACCAAGCATAAAGACAATTTTATTTTAGAAAGTTGCTTTGCAATCATCTTTTTGATTTTCTCTGCAACTATGCTTGCAGGTGCGGAATCCCTTTTAAATGACATTGTTTATTGTTCCAAGGTCCATCTTTGGTCCATTTTGATAATGTTGCTTAGTTTAATAATCATATCAAAAGACTTGAAATGGCTGATTTCAATCAATAAAATTTTAGTGCCTATAATTATAATTTCAACAATTTTAGTTTGTGCATTTTCATTTACAGTTTCATCTCAATCTGACTTTGCATTTACATTTGACATTTCAAACTTCGCCTTCTTAACAATTTCAACAATTTTATATGCCGCTTGCAATTTGATGGTCAACAGCAAAATCGCAGTCGGATTAGGAACTAAAATTAAAGAAAAAAATATAAAAAAAGTGGCGATTATCACAAGTTTTATAATCTTTGTAATAATTGCCACAATCATCTTAACTTTGCTTTTAAATGATAATAGTTTGTTATTTGCAGATTTGCCTCTTGTTTATTTAGCGTTTATGATAAATCCTACAGTCGGCTATATTTATTCTTTTATTATTCTAGCCTGCATATTAACAACTTTGTTTGCAACTTTTTATTCTTTAAAAGAAAGCGTTCATCTAAAAGTCAAATCAAATTTTGCATCATTTTTAATTTCTGCCATTTCAATCTTTATATTAAGCCTATTTGGCTTTGAAAGCATCATAAGATATTCCTATCCAATTATAGGCGCTATCGGAATTATTATGATATTCAACATTAAAAATCGCATGGCTTGCAGCGATTGTGAATGTTCTTGCGAAATTAAAACTTTAAAATAATCCGGTTATATTTTCATCGTTGTCTATTGTCATATTTACCGCAGCAGGAGTTTTTGAAAGTCCTGGCATCAAAAGCATCGAGCCTAAAAGCACAACAATAAAGCCAGCCCCTGACCTAATTTCTAAACCTCTCACTGTTATTTCAAAATCCTTTGGAGCGTTTAACAGTTCTGCTTTATCAGACAAACTATATTGAGTTTTTGCAACAATAATAGGCAAATTTGAATAGCCAAGTTTGTTAATTTCCTTTAAAGATTGTTCTGCTTCGCTAGTATAATTGACCTTTGTTGTTCCATAAATTTTGCGTGCAAGTTTTTCAATTTTTGTTTTGATATCATCATTTAAGTCATAAGCAAATTCAAAGTTTTCATTTGAACTATCGCAGGCTAAAATAACTTTTTTAGCAAGTTCAATAGCCCCTTTGCCCCCTTTAGCCCAAACTTCATTAACTGCAAAATCGCAATTTTTGCTCTTAACAAAATCGCTTACAATTTCAATTTCTTTTTGCGTGTCAGAAATATATTTATTTAAGGTTACAACGAGTGGCAATTTATAAACATTTTTTAATATGTCTATATGAGCATTTAAATTTTCCAAACCTTTTTTAATCGCTTCAACATTCTCAGTTTTTAAATTTGATTTATCCTCTCCTCCGTGCAATTTTAATGCAGGGATTGTTGCAATAAGAACAACGCAATTTGGAGAGATATTCATTTCACGGCATTTAAAATCCAAAAATTTTTCAGCCCCCAAGTCAGAGCCAAATCCAGCTTCTGTTATGCAATAATCGCTCAATTTCATTGCCAAATTTGTTGCAACAACGCTGTTGCAGCCGTGAGCAATATTTGCAAAAGGTCCAAGATGAACAATAGCAGGCGTGCCACCAAGCGTTTGTACAAGGTTAGGTTTTAAAGAATCTTTTAGCAAAATCGCCATAGCATTTTCCGCTTTCAAATCCTTTGCATAAACTGGCTCTCCATTTTTGTTCAATCCAACCAAAATGTTGCCCAATCTAACTTTCAATTCTTCCAAGTTTTTTGACATACACATAATTGACATTATTTCGCTGGCAGCAGTGATTGTGAATTGTTCTTTTCTTGGAATTTCGTTTTTGCCATTTGAAATAATTATTTGCCTTAACGCCCTGTCATTAACATCTAAACAGCGTTTAAAGAATATTTTTTCGCTATCTAAATTAAGTTCGTTCCCTTGAAAAATATGATTATCTATCAAACTAGCAAGCAAATTATTTGCACTCGTTATTGCGTGAAAATCGCCATTAAAATGCAAATTTATATCTTCCATTGGCACTATTTGGCTGTATCCACCGCCAGTAGCCCCGCCTTTCATTCCAAAAACTGGGCCAAGAGATGGCTCTCTTAAAGCCAAACAACTTTTTTTCTTCAAAAGCCTTAGCGCATCAGCAAGCCCGATTGAAACAGTTGTTTTGCCGTTTCCCGCCGTTGTTGGATTAATTGCTGTAACCAAGACAAGTTTTCCATTTTTTCTGTCTTCAACATCTTCAAGTTGAAGGTCTATTTTTGCTTTATAATTTCCATATAAAATCAAATTAGAACTTTTTAGCCCTAACTTTTTTGCAATTTTGACAATAGGTTGCATTTGATAATTTTTTGCTATCTCGATATCTGTCATTTTTGCCTCCAATCAAAGTAGATTATACAATAAAAATAGCAATAAGTGAAATAATTTGGATTAAATTTTGTGCTGTGTTAAAATATAAAGTATGAATACAATATTTTTAACAAGTAGTTTAGAATTAAGTTATAAAGATGAATTTGAAATAAAACACGCACAAATTTTTGGCAACAAAAACAACTTATTGAACAATTTTAAAAAATATATTAAAAAATATGAAAATTTCCTTTTAATTGCTAGCAATGAGAACGATTATGAAATAACTGATATGTATGCCAATATAACATTTGAAGCATTTAACTTAACATTGCCTTTTAAAAATTACACAATTTTAGATGGTAGAAATAAAAAAGAGGCAAAACAACTAATTAAAAATGCTGATTTTGTCTTCCTTTGTGGTGGTCATGTTCCTACTCAAAATAAATTTTTTGAAAAAATCAAATTAAAAAAATTGCTTAAAGACACCGATGCCGTTATTTGTGGTGTCAGCGCAGGCAGTATGAATAGCGCAGATATTGTCTATGCTCAACCAGAACTTGAAGGTGAAGTTTTAGATTGCAAATATAAGAGATATTTAAACGGTCTTGGCTTAACAAAAGTAAATATTATTCCTCATTTTACAAATATCATAGGAAATAAAGTTGATGGAATTACAAATTTTGAACTTACAATAGAAGATAGTTATGTTAGGCCAATTATAGCGTATTCAGACGGCTCTTACATTTTAATTTCAGAAAATAAAACTTGGCTTTATGGAAAAGCATACATTGTAAACAAAGGCCAAATAAATGAAATAAATGACAATGATAAAGTGTTAGATATTTCGGATATTGTTGAAGATTTATACAATTAAAAAAACTCACTTGAAGTGAGTTTTATTTTTTTATATTGAAGAATGCAGACATTCCATAATATTTAGCTGCGCCCTTTAATTCCTCTTCAATTCTTAATAATTGATTATATTTTGCCACTCTGTCCGTTCTTGAAGGCGCTCCTGTTTTGATTTGTCCAGCATTTAAAGCAACTGATAAATCTGCGATTGTTGTATCTTCAGTTTCTCCGCTTCTGTGAGAAATAACTGCTGTGTATCCCGCTCTATTTGCCATTTGAATTGCTTCAAGTGTTTCTGTTAAAGTGCCAATTTGATTAAGTTTTATTAAAATTGAATTGGCAACTCCAAGTTTTATACCCCTTAAAAGCCTTGTTGTGTTAGTAACAAACAAATCGTCGCCAACAAGTTGAATTTTTTTGCCAAGCCTTTCAGTCAATAATTTCCAACCTTCCCAATCTTCTTCTGCAAGAGCATCTTCAAGCGTGATGATTGGATATTTGTTTGACATTTCTTCCCAATAATTAACCATCTCTTCGCGAGTGAATACTTTTCCAGTTTTCCAGAAATAATAGCAGCCAGATTTTCCAATTTTTTCTGCTTCATCATACATTTCAGTTGCAGCAGCATCAACGCCTAAACAAAAATCTTTTCCAGGCTTATATCCTGCTTTTTCTATCGCTTCAACCAAAAATTGGAACGCTTGTTCATCGCTTTCAAAATTTGGAGCAAAGCCCCCTTCATCTCCAACTGCAGTGCTATAACCGCTTGCTTTTAAAATTGACTTTAAATTATGGAAAACTTCAGCGCACATTTTGAGCGCTTCTTTAAAGCTTTTTGCCCCAACAGGCATAATCATAAACTCCTGAATGTTTACGCTGTTATCCGCGTGCTTTCCACCATTTATTACGTTCATCATAGGAACTGGAAGAACGCAAGCATTGCAGCCGCCAACATATCTATACAAAGGCATTTCCAAACATTTTGCCGCAGCTTTAGCGCAAGCAAGAGATACTCCCAATATTGCATTTGCGCCCAATTTGCCTTTATTGTTTGTTCCATCAAGTGCAATCATAGTTTTATCAATTTCAACTTGCTCAAAAACATTCATTCCGCAAATTTTTTCAGCAATTTTGGTATTCACATTATCAACTGCTTTTTCCACTGATTTTCCAAGATAATTTGACTTATCACCATCTCTAAGTTCGATAGCTTCAAAAGCACCAGTAGATGCACCAGATGGAACATCTGCTCTGCCCATTATTCCATTTTCAAGATAAACTTCAACTTCAACAGTTGGATTTCCACGGCTATCTAAAATTTGTCTAGCGTGAACATCTGTAATTTTTACGTTTTTCATAACTTTCCCCTTTCTTTTATATTTTACACTAATTTTTGAATTTACAAAATAAAAATCGCCTGTAACAAATTAAATATGTATTTCTTATGATGTATTGAGTCTTCTATTCAAAAGATAATGTAAGGAGTGATTTTGGAAATTGTATTTGGCATTTTAATTCCTTTTGTTGGCACAACTTTAGGTTCATTTATGGTGTTTTTTATAAAAAATTCCATAAATAATAATATAACAAAATTGTTGATAGGATTTTCTGCGGGAGTTATGGTTGCGGCCTCAATTTGGTCGTTGCTCCTTCCCGCTATTGAACAATCTGAAAGTTTAGCAAAATTGTCTTGGCTTCCTGCAACAATAGGTTTAATATTAGGCTTTACAGTTTTGATTGTGATTGACATTATAGTCAACAAAATGACTAAAAAGAATAATCTTGAAGGTTTTCCCCAGAAATCTAAAAAAACAAAAATGCTAATATTTGCCATAACAATTCATAACATTCCAGAAGGAATGGCAGTTGGCGTTGCACTTGCAAGCGCATATTTTGGAAATATCGCTATGACAATGGCAAGCGCTTTGATGCTTGCAATAGGAATTGCTATTCAAAATTTTCCAGAAGGAGCAATCGTGTCAATGCCGCTAAAATGTGAAGGAATGGGCAAGTTTAAAGCCTTTGTTTATGGAACACTATCTGGAATTGTTGAGCCTATTTTTGCGACCATAACATTTTTTATAACTGGTTTTATTGTTCCAATATTACCTTATGTGCTATCTTTTGCCGCTGGGACAATGCTATATGTTGTTATAAAAGAGCTTATCCCAGAAGCTCAAGCAGATGAAAAATTTTACCTTTCCACAATAGGCTTTGCCTTAGGCTTTATAGTTATGATGATGCTAGATGTAATGCTTGGATAAAAGAAAAAGCAGTTTGTAAAAACTGCTTTTTTATTCTATTGTTTCATTTTTTGATTCTCTTGGCTGAACGGTGTTTACATCTTCAACACAACTTTTGTTCTTTTTGTTAAAGCGTTCCCCTCTAATGATAAGATAAATTGCAATAACTCCCAAAACAAGCAAGAACAGGCCAATAATTGAGCCAATAACTGTTAAAAGAATTCCCCACCAAGCCATTGATAAAACTGAAAGTGCCATATCTTTATCTCCTTAATTTATTTTAGCACTATTTATGAAAAATAGTCAAATAAATTTGCATATTAAATTTTATGTCAAATTTTTAAAGAATATGTCATTTTCTAATGCTATTTTATGTTGAGGATTTAACGACAAAACTAGGTTATTAAAATATTTTGATTTTTCAAAATTTCCAATTTTATAATAACATACGCAGAGTTGCAAGGCGGGATAAATATCATAATAATGCTCACTAATAAATGCTCCGCTTGCATAATTTTTTTCACATTTTAGTGCGCTTTCATACCAAAATATGGCTTGTTGCACTTTATTCTTTTGCAAAAAATAATCTCCTAAATAGCATAAAAAGTTTGCTCGCACGCTATAGTCAAAACTTTTATACAAAATATTCAAAATCTTATCGTCGTTTTTCAATGCTAAATTACAAAAATATAACATTTCAACAGCGCCTAAATTGTTTTCAAGCCAGCCTTGTTTGCCATCTAAAAATTTTGTAAAAGCATTTATAGCGCTTTTATAATAGCCGTTATAATACAATTCTCTTGCATAATAATATTGCTCTCTTGGGGTTAAAACTTTTCCAGACTTAATCAGTTTCCTATATATCTTTAAATTTCGCTTTGGGTCGGCAACTTTGTTTGAGTTTAAATGTTTTATGGCTATGTCCAAATTCTCTACCCTGCCGTGTGGAGAAATAACTTCGTGTATGGCACCTTCCCAAACAAATGTGCCGTCATTTTTTAAAATTCTTTCGCGATTGTAAGTAAATGTGCTATTGCCTTTGTCGTCAAACGCAGTTTCATACTTGAGCATATAAGCATCAACATCGTCTAATTTCAATTTTTGCTTCAATTTTAGCAACTTTTTTAAATTGTCAGCTGAAACATAATCATCAGCATCAAGCCACATCACATATTTGCCTTTCGCTTTTGAAAATGCAAAATTTCTTGCTTTTGAAAAGTCGTCACACCAAACAAAATCATAAATTTTGTCAGTAAATTGCGCCGCAACAAGTTTTGTAGCGTCAGTAGAGCCAGTGTCAACTATGATGATTTCATCAACAAATTTTTTGACACTTTCCAAACACCTAGGCAATAATTCTTGCTCATTTTTAACAATCATTGCCAAACTAACAATAATTTCCATCTATATTATTTATGATTTAGGCAAAATAATTGTTTAATCCAATTTTCGACAAAATTTGTGGTATTTTGATTGATTATCGCATATATATACAACAAAAGTATGCAAAAAGGAAGTTAAATGGAAACATCTTTTCTTGATTTAAGATGCAAGGAAGTTATCAATGTTGTTGACGGAACAAGGCTTGGTCATATTGTTGATATTGTCTTTGACCTGCCAAGTGGGCAAATTAAAGGCATTGTTGTGCCAGGCACAAAGACCATATTTGGATTTTTAAAGGGCGGAAATGACCTTTTTATTCCTTTTTCGCAAATATGTAAAATAGGCGCTGACACCATACTTGTTGAACTTTTTGGAGTAAATTCCCCTGTTTCAACATACAGCACGGCTAGCGCCCAAAATTCAAAAACTATAACTCTTAAAAAATCTGAAAACTAATTGTATTTTCCGCCAAAAAGTTTGTTTGAAACCTTTAAAAACCAATTAATTGGAAAAATCTTAACTAAGAAATTGAAAACTTTATATTTATTTCCGATGATATAACTTGCTTTGAGTTTTCTTTTATTTGCAATTTTATAAACTTTCTTTGCGCAATATTCAACGCTCATTCTTTTAGAATTGTTTTTTTCAACTATCGCTTGAGCATTTTCAACCTTCTTTCCATAACGCTCGTTTGTTTCAAAATTCTTAACCCTATTTTGAATAAATGGAGTTTTTACATCTCCAGGATTAATACAACAAACATCAATTTTGGAATGAGAAAGTTCCATTTTCAAGCCATAAGCCAACATATTGACAGCGGATTTGCTTGCACAATAATTTATTCTAAAAGGCATTGCAAATAGCCCGCAACAAGAGCCAATCACAACGATTTTTGAGCCTTTAACCATATATGGCAAGCACGCTTTTGCGGCATTTAATACGCCAAAATAATTGACATCAAAAAGCCTTTTTGTTTCTTCACTGTCAGCAAGTTCTGCCGCGCCAGAAATGCCAAATCCTGCTGAGCAAATCAAAATGTCAATCTTGCCAAACTGCTCTGCCACGCTTTTCATACTTTCTTTTAACGCTTGTTCATCTCTAACATCGCAATAATATTCATCTTCATTTAGTGGGTCTGGGTGCGTTCCAAGCGCAAAGACTTTATCTCCGCTCTCTTTAAAGAGTTTTGCCGTCTGTTTTCCAATTCCGCTTGTCCCACCAGTTATAACTACAATTTTATTCATTTTAACACCTATCTTTGATTTAAAATTTCGCGTGCTTTTGCCGCCCTAGTTTTTAACTCGTCTATAACTTCTTGTTTGTTTATTGGCGCAATATAATCTCTTTGGAAGATACTTTTTCCTCGAATGATTTTTATTCTGTCAACTGAAAGGCATAAAGAACTTACTATGCTTTTGCAAGGCGTTATATCTTCTATGTAGCGATAAAAAATTTTCTTTCTAAAAATGCCACTAACCACTAGCAAATAATCTTCTGTAAATACATAATAAGTTTTTAAAACTGAATACATATAAACAAGCAAAATAACGCTAAACATTGAAAGCAAAAAAATGTATTGCCATAGAAACTCTCTTGGGAAAAACACTGCGATGCAAGCGATTGCAACAACAAGCGTTAAAATCACTATAAAAACTAAAAAATCTCGTTTTGCTTCATATCTTTTTCCTTCCATAATAAGCCCTCACTTTGAAATATTATACAATGTTTTTAAAATAATAGCAAAACAAAAAATAATAATTTTGAGCGGGTTAAAAAATGTTGACAAGTTCCGCCAAAAGAAGTTATAATCTTTCAAGTAAATTGTTAAAGGAAGAAATATGAAAGAACTGCAAGAAATGTGGAAACAGGTTTTATTGAAGATTGAAATGATGGTCAGCGCCGTTTCCTTTGACCTTTGGATTGCTCCACTAGAAGTTTTAGATTATAATAAGTTTGAAAAGTTGATTTTATCAACAAATTCTGCCTATGCAAAAAAACAACTTATGAAAAATCACTGCGAGCAATTAAAATCTGCTATTGAAGAAGTTTTTGGCGAAGACACACCTTTTGAAATTTTAGACCCAGATGAGAAAAAAGAATTTTTAAAGAAAAATAAGCCTGAAATCAATCAAGCAGTTGTAGAAAAAGAAATTGAAGAAGATAAAAATGCTTTCAATCCAAAATACACTTTTGACAATTTTGTTGTTGGCAAAAGCAATCAGTTTGTTTACGCGGCTGCTCGCTCCGTTGCAGAAAACCCAGGCAAGCGCTTTAACCCACTCTTTATCTATGGCGGAGTAGGTCTTGGCAAAACTCACGTTCTTCACGCAATCGGAAATTATATCAGAAAAGAATTACCAGATTTAAAAATCAAATATGTAACTTGTGAAAAGTTTACAAATGATTATATAGACAGCCTTCACGGCTCAAATAAAGACCAAGGCATCAACAAATTTAGAGAAAAATATAGAAACGTTGATGTTCTTATGGTCGATGATATCCAATTTATCACAAACAAAAATGAAACACAGGAAGAATTTTTCCATACATTTAACGATTTGTATCAAAACAACAAGCAAATTATCATCGCATCAGATAGACCACCAAAAGAAATTGCAACTTTGTCAGATAGATTGCGCTCACGCTTTGCCAGCGGTCTAATCCAAGATGTTCAATCCCCTGATTTTGAAACAAGAGTTGCCATTTTAAGGAAAAAGGCACAACTAGAAAGATATATCATCGACGACGAAGTAATTAACTTTATTGCTGAAAAGATAGACACAAACATTCGTGAAATGGAAGGTCTGCTTGCAAAAGTTTATTTCTTTGCCACCCTTCTTGGCAAAAAATCCGCTTCACTTGAAGAAGCAAAAGAAGCCTTTAAAGAGGATTTAGATGAAAAACGCGAAGATTTAAGCCCAGACACAATTATTGATGCAACTTGCAAATATTTTGGCATTTCAAAAGCTGATATTGTTGGCAAGAAAAAGAGCAAAGAAATTGTTGAACCAAGAATGATTGCCATTTATTTGATTAGTGAGATGCTTGATATGCCACTTGTCGCTATTGGAAAACTATTTGGCGGACGCGACCACACAACAATAATCCACGCGCGTGATAAAATCACAGAACAATATCGCGATGGCGGCAGAATTAAAACGCTTGTCAACGCAATTAAAGAACAAATCAATGCAAACTAAAAAAGTGAGTTTTTAAAACCCACTTTTTTGTTATCATTTTAAAATTTCTTTTATGCTGTTTGTTCAGTTTTTACTTTGTAAACTATTTCAGGCTTTGCGTTATTTAAGATTACATCTTTTGTAATTATAATTTTATCTATATCCAAATTGCTTGGCGAAGTAAACATTACATCTTGCATTGCCTCTTCCAAAATTGCCCTAAGCCCGCGTGCACCAGTTTTGAGTTCGCTAGCCTTATGAGCAACAGCAGAAATAGCTTCTGGCTCAAACACAAGGTCAATATTGTCCATTTTGAACAACTTTTTGTATTGCTTTACAAGCGCATTTTTAGGTTCTGTTAATATTTTAACAAATGCATCTTCTTTTAAGTCAGAAAGAGCAACAAAAACTGGCATTCTTCCAATAAATTCTGGAATTAGTCCAAACTTGATTAAATCTTGTGGCTGAGTTTGTTTGATTATGTTCAATTCTTCTTTATCAACTTTTGTTTTAACATCTGCACTAAATCCAAGAGTGCTGTCATTTAGCCTTGCTTCAATGATTTTGTCAAGCCCAATAAACGCCCCACCGCAAATAAACAAAATGTTTGTTGTGTCAATTTGAAGCATCTCTTGATGTGGATGCTTTCTTCCTCCTTGTGGTGGAACAGATGCTATTGTTGATTCAACAATCTTTAAAAGTGCTTGTTGAACACCTTCACCTGAAACATCGCGAGTGATTGAAACATTTTGACTTTTTTTAGCAAGTTTATCTATTTCATCAACATAAATAATTCCGCGTTGTGCTAAAGCTATGTCATAATTTGCATTTTGAATGAGTTTTAACAAGATGTTTTCAACATCATCGCCAACATATCCTGCTTCGGTGAGAGTTGTGGCATCGCAAGAAGCAAAAGGAACATTCAAAATTTTGGCTAGCGTTTTTGCCAAAAGAGTTTTTCCACTTCCCGTTGGGCCAACCATCAAAATATTTGACTTTTCAAGTTCAATATCGTCATTTTTATCTTTTTTAGACTTGTTTGTTAAGATGTTATAGTTAACTCTTTTATAATGATTATAAACTGCAACAGCAAGAGCGCGTTTTGCATCATCTTGCCCTACTATATAATCGTCAAGTCTTTTTTTAATCTCTTCAGGTGCTAAAAGTTCAATTTTACTATCTAACTTTGCAACTTTTTCTTCTTGAATTATATCTTTGCAAATATCAATACATTCATTGCAAATAAAACTATTGCCATCAGGATTAGCAATAAGTTTCTTAACTGCCTCTTGTGGCTTTCCACAAAAAGAACAACAAAGGGTTTTTCTTTCCTTTTCCATAACACCTCAACATTATTATTAGTTAAAAAATATGTTTTTAATCAACCCTTATTATTCAGGCTTTTTCTCAACACCGCGTTTTACATATACTTTATCTATAAGACCATATTCCAATGCTTCATCGGCACTCATATAATGGTCCCTATCTGTATCTTTTTCCACTTGTTCTATAGGTTTTCCAGTATTTTCAGAAATTATCCTATTAATTTTGGCTTTAATTTTTTGTATTTGTTTGGCTTGAATTTCAATATCGCTTGCTTGACCTTGAGCGCCGCCAAGTGGCTGATGAATCATAATTTCAGAATTAGGGAGAGCAAATCTTTTTCCCTTTGCTCCGCTTGCAAGCAAAAATGCCCCCATTGATGCAGCAAGTCCAACACAAGTTGTTGCGACATCGCATTTAATGTAGTTCATTGTATCATAAATAGCAAGTCCAGCAGAAACACTTCCGCCTGGGCTATTGATATACAAGAATATGTCCTTATCTGGATTTTTTCCTTCAAGATAGATAAGTTGTGCAACAACACTATTTGCGACTTGGTCATTAATCTCCCCTGAAAGGAAGATAATTCTATCTTCTAAAAGCCTTGAATAAATATCGTAAGAGCGTTCACCATTTGCTGTTTGGTCAACAACCATAGGAATTAACATATTTTTTCTCCTTCAATTATTTATATCCAATTTGTTAAGCAATAGTATTGTTTGCTTTTAAGAAATCTAGCAATTTTTTCATTAAAATGTCGTTTTCAAAATATGCAACTGTGTTGTTGTCGATAGATTTTTTATATTCTTCTAAATCTTTTTTATACAAATCTGCCATTTCTTGAAGTTTAGCGTTAAGCTCTTCATCAGTTACATAGAGATTTTCTTTTTTAATCAATTCTTCCAATACTAATCTTGTTTTGCAAGATTGTTTTGCTTGTTCTCTTTTATCTTTTCTAAGTTTTTCAACATCTGTTCCAAGATAGCCGAGATATTCATCAAGTTTTAAGCCTTGATAACTAAGCCTTGTTTCCAAATCTTTAATGAACATATCTAATTGGCGTTCTACTAAGATTTCTGGAACTTCAACTTCGCTTGCGTCAACGATTTTTCCAATCAAGTCGTTTTCAAGTTTTCTTTCTGCTTCTTGTTCTTTTTTGATGTTCATTCTCTTTTCAATGTCTTTCTTATATTCTTCAAGTGTTTCAAATTCACTTACATTTGAAGCAAAAGCATCATTGATTTCTGGAAGTTCTTTTCTTTCAATCTTTTCAAGTGTTACTTTGAAAACTGCTGGTTTGCCCTTCAATTCTTCTGCTTGATAATTTTCAGGGAAAGTTACATTGACATCTTTATTATCGCCAACTTTCATTCCAACAATTTGTTCTTCAAAAGTATCTATAAAACTTTTTGAGCCAAGTTCTAATCTATAATTTGTGGCACTTCCGCCTTCAAAGATTTCGCCATCAACCATTCCAACAAAGTCTATTGTTGCAAAATCTCCCATCTTTGCTTCGCTATCAGATGCATCAACAAATCTAGCGCTTCTATCAGCAACCATCTTCAATTCATCTTCAACTTCTTTTTTAGTTGTTTTTTTGCAATCTTTCTTAACAGTTAAACCTGTATAAGCGCCAAGTTTAACTTCTGGAACGCCAGCAACGCTTGCTGTTACAACCAAACCTTCTTTACCAAATTTGTCAATTTTAACATCAGGTTGAACGATTGGTTCAAAGTCTTTATTTTCATCTAAAAATTTGCCATATTCTTCTGAAAATGCTCTATCAAAAGCACCATCAAAGAACACCATTTCACCATAATTTTTTTCAATAACTTTTCTTGGTGCTTTGCCTTTTCTGAAGCCTTGAACAGAAAATCTATTTTTATCTGCTTGATAAGTTGCTTCTACGGCTTTTTCCCACTCTTCAGCGGAAATTGTGATTTCTACTTCATAATTATTTTTTTCTTTTTTTGTAATTTTGTAACTCATTTTTTTCTCCTTAAAATTTAAATCTTGGGCATTATATCACACAAAACAAAAGATTACAATTAAATTTGATAATTTATTTTTAATCAAGCTTACAACCGCAATAATTTTGGCGATAAAAATTGTTTTGTTTTGAGAGTTCTAACGAACGCAAATATCCATTTTCCTTTTTAAAATCCGATGGCAAAAAGTCTATTTGAAATTCCAAAGAAAGTTTTTGCATTATTTCGTTTATCCAGTCCACATTTTTATGTGGGCTAACAGATAAAGTTGTGCAAAAAATATCAAAATTGTTTGCCTTGGCGATTTGTGCAGTTTTTGACAATCTCAATTTATAGCACTCATAACATCGCGGCGAATGTTCTCCCAAATTTTCTTTCCCTTTAACGGCGTTTATGAAATCTTGATGGGAATATTCAACATTTATCATTGGAATTTTCATTGAATTTAAAAAACGAATTTGTTCCTGTTTGCGCTTTTCATATTCCTCTTCAGGCATAATGTTTGGGTTATAATAAAGCACGGTTATATCAAAATATGGCATCAATCTTTCGATAACTGCGCTTGAACAAGGTGCGCAACAACTATGGAGCAAGAGTTTTTTCCTTTCTCCATTAAATGATGATATCTTTTCTTTCATTAAGTCGTTATAATTCATCAACTCTCCTTAGGCGCGAAAGCGCCCAGCTCGCTGGGCAAGCCCCGCCGCCAGGCGGGGCTAAACTTTTCGCGATGCGAAAAGTTGCTTTCGCGCCCTATTTTAGCACCTTTAAAGGTGAAATTTCAAGCATTATACTCTTTATTCCAATTTTGCCAAAATCAATGTCGGCAAACTTCCCGCCGTCTATGCTAATTATTTTACCAACACCAAACTTAGGATGCAAGACTGTCTGCCCAATTTCAAAATTATTTTCTGTTTTTGGCTTTTTATTTTCAACATATTCATCGAATTTAGTCTTGAAATATTGTGGATTGTAATCATATTTGCTCTTTTCGGGCTCTTTATAATAAGTTTTTTCAACTTTTGATTGATATTGCTCTCTATAATAATTGCCAATCTGTTGACCATATCTGTTATTTTGGAAAACAGAAAATTCTGGCATTATGTTTTCTTCGGCAGGAGCAAGATTGATTTCCCTTAAAAATCTTGATGGCCTTTGATAATCTCTCTTGCCATATAAATATCTCGTTTTGCAGCAAGTGAGCATCAAATTTTCTTTAGCCCGCGTTATAGCAACATACATAAGCCTTCGCTCTTCTTCCATCTCTTCATTGTTGTCAAATGCCCTCGAAATTGGAAAAATCTTTTCTTCAAGCCCAACAATAAAAACATATCTAAACTCCAAACCTTTAACGGAATGGATTGTTGCGATTGTAACGCAATTTCCAGCATTGTCCATTCCATCAATATCAGAAATTAACGAGATGCTTTCCAAAAATTGAACAAGCGACGCGCTATCATTTTTGTTCTCAAAATCTTCCACTTGCGAAACGAACATATCTATGTTGAGAAGCCTGTTTATGTCTTCTTCTGAATTTGAATTATACGCGCTTTTTATGTTAAATTCTCTTATTAATTGTTTAACAAAATCAGTCAATGACATCTTTTCATAATCTTCACGAAGCATCAAATATGCGCTTTTAAAACTTTCAAACTTTTTCATTGTTGAAAGTGACAAATCCAAATCATCTCGCAATAAAGTATTTAGCAAACTTTCGCCATAGATGTTTGCTTCTTCCTTCAATGATTTTAGCGCACTTTCGCCAATGCCACGCTTAGGAAAATTGATTATCCTTTCAAAGGATATATCATCTCGTGGATTTGTAAAAAGCCTTAAATATGAAATTAAATTTTTGATTTCTGCACGCTCATAAAACTTAAATCCGCCATATATTCTATGCGGAATGTTATATGCCAAAAATCTCTCTTCAAATGGAAGCGTTAGCGCGTTCAAACGCATCAGAACGGCAAAATCGCTATATTTATAGCCGTGATTTTGAACTAAATCATAAATTTCTCTAGCGACAGCTTCTGCTTCTTCCTTTTCATCATACACATTTTTTGTTGCTATTTCCGCGCCATCAAAATTTTCAGTCCAAAGATTTTTTTCCATTCTTGACTTGTTGTTTTTAATGAGTTTGTTTGCTAAATTTAATATCTTTTTTGTGGAACGATAGTTTCTTTCCAACTTAAAAAGTTTTACATTTTCAAAATCTTTTTGAAAATCAAATATATTTGCAAAATTTGCTCCGCGCCAAGTGTAAATGCATTGGTCTTCATCACCAACAACAAATATGTTTTTGTGAACACTTGTCAACATCTTAACAAGGTCATATTGAATTGTGTTGGTGTCTTGAAATTCATCAACAAGCACATATTTAAAACGCTTTGCATATTTTTCTAGCACTTCTGGACATTGCTTGAAAAGTTGATATGTTACATTCATCAAATCATTAAAATCTAAAGCGTTCGCCTTTCTAAGTTCTGCCTGATAATCATAATATATATGTTCAATCGTTTCAATATCGTCCAAATACTCATACATCTTTTTGTATTCGGTCATTGTCATATTATTATTTTTTAAATTGTTGATATGATATGAAATATTTTTTCGCTTTTCTTCTTTTTCGATGTTATATTTTGCGCATATCTGTTTAAACAACTTGTCTGTATCTTGGTCTGAATAAATAGAAAAATTGCTGTCATAATCTCCAAGTTTTTCAATGTCCATACGCAAAATTTTTGCACACATAGAATGGAAGGTGGAAATCCAAACGCGGTCACCACCTTCAATCATCTTTTCCACCCTATCTTTCATCTCTTTAGCTGCTTTGTTTGTGAATGTTATTGCCAAAATGTTATATGGCGAAACTTGAAGTTCTGAAATCAAATATGCAATTCTATGAGTTAAAAGCCTGGTCTTTCCACTGCCTGCACCTGCCGTTACAAGCACGGCTCCGTCAATTTGAAGCAATGCTTGTTGTTGTTCTTCGTTTAATCCTTGTAAAATATTTTCCATGCGGAGATTATAACCTGTCTCTTATACACATCTCCGAGCCCACGAGACTAGGCATGATCTCG
>URAC01000008.1 GCA_900545735.1 uncultured Bacillota bacterium
CGAGATCATGCCTAGTCTCGTGGGCTCGGAGATGTGTATAAGAGACAGATTTTATTTGGCTTATTTAACCTTTTTATGTTAAAATTACTCAGTAAAATTGTAATTTTGGAGTTTTTATGAAATATTTGGCGAAAAATAAAAATTTAATTCTAGCAATTATGCTTTCAATAATTTTAGCAGTGGCTGGGTTTTTAACTATTTTTTTAACAAATCAAAAAAATGAAGTTTACGCTGCTGACAATTATGGCGCATTAAATGAAAATGGTTATTATTCGCTTGATGGCGTTGCATTTTATGCTATCAAAGTCAAAAATGTTGAATATAAAGAGGGAAAATATTATCCAACTTATGATTTATCGCTAGATAGTGAAGGAAAAATCCAATATGTAAAATATGGCGAAACTGTTCTATTGGAAGAAGGGGAAAGTTTGATGCTTTCTTTTGCTAGGCAAGACATAAGCAAGGCAACAGGTGATGGGGATTCTTTATCTGCTAATGATGCTCAAGCACTTGAAGCAAAATTGATAGGCTCTGCAGGAAGTTTTGTTTCTGATTATGTGGACTTTTTAAATGTAAGCATCAAATCAAATGAGAGCACAGTTGTTTCAGATTTTGCAACTGGAGAAAAAATAGATGGTGAGATAACAAAAAAATTCTTTGGATACATCTTATCGCCTTATTCAGATGTTAAAGCAACTCCAAATGAAGAAGGGCTTGTTGAATTTAAGGCTTCTTATGAACACGGCTCAACAATGACTAACTTTGACTTTTCATTTTATGTATTTAAAAAGTCAACATATCAGAGAGTTGAAAGTTTAAAAGAATTTAATAGACCTAACACCATTGTTGATGTTTCGGAAGGCAACGGCAATTATGTTGTTGATAGCGAAAACGCAAATCAATTTTATAGCGAAAGTTATTATTTCTATGCTAATCAAAAGTTAGCATCTCTTACATATAATCCAGAAAGATATGAAATCACAATTACAAAAACAGTTTTCTCAACATTAACAACTTACACTTTCTCATATGATAAAACAACTGGCAATGTTGTTTACACAAAAACGCCAAGTCCTTCCACGGAAGATGTTTATGCTAGAGATATAACTTTTGAAAAAATGCCTGATGGCAATATCAAGTTAACATTCAAAGATATCGGCGTTTATGATATTGCTTACAAGGCAGTTTATTTCAAACAAAATAACGAAAAGGTTGAGTTGACATCACTCAATCAAGCCTTTGCATTGAAGGATAGATTGACTATTTATGGCACTCAAGCAACTTATAACGACTTATACACTAAACAAACTGAACTTAGAAATCAATCAAACGATATTTCTGCGGACATAACTGGAAAGATAACGCCAGTTATCGGCCCATCTACTATTACAATGGATTTGAGTGGCTTAACTATTGCCTCAACAAATCAACCTCAGGTTAGATTTTTGACTAATTCTACTCTAAAAGAGTTTGCTGTTTATTACACAAAAGATTTAGTCGAAACTGGGGAAAATACATATAGTTTTGAACTAAAAGATAATTATTCAATTACATCAAATTTAACTGAATCTGGCTATTATTTAGTTAAAGTTACACACGCATATTCAAATTATAAAATTTGGGGTGGCTCAACAGCTATTCCTAGAGATAATGTTGAAATGACTCAATGGTTCTTGTTCCAAATTAAAGACCAAACACCAACAATCAACATTGTTGAATTGGCAGACAATGGAACAGCAACAGGAAACAAAGTTATGAGCGGATATTATGATAGAGCAAATGTTTATCAAGGCTCATATCATAAAAATGGTGTTTTCTTTGAAAAGTTGGTTGAAAATTCCGAATTTGACCTTCCAACGACTTTTGACCTTCAAAGAAAAGGCTTTGAGGAAAATGCACAGTGGGCAGCTATAACCTTAAATGAAACAACAATAAGTGAAAAAAATGGCTATGCTATTACTGAAGATGGTCATTATAGATTGATTGTTTATTTTGGCAATTCAAGCAACACGAAGAGATATTTTGATATTGATAATCAAGGCATTTCTGGCATTCAAGCAAATAAGGTGGTTGCACAATCTGGAACGAAACATTTCTCATTGATTAATGGCTCACAAATGAATGCTGTTGATGGCGTGATTTATACAACATCTAATCCATTCACACTATATTGGAACAACAAGGCAAGTGGGGCTAAGATTACAGCAAATTATGTCAGATATGCAATGGAAAACAGCACATATTCTGCAAATGCAAATGATTATAAGAAAAATACAGCTGTTGTTGCAGATAGTTTGATAAGATTGAATGCGGATAATCCAAAAACTGCATATTCTAAAGCACAAACTAAAGAACTTGTAACAGCAAATGAAGTTTTAAACTTGCCAGGTCTATATATTTTCAAATTGGAAGATGAAGCGGGCAATGTTGCATACTTCTCAATAATTTTTGATAATTCAATCCCTGTTGTTTTGCAAGGCACAAACAATGGCAGTGCAACAACTTATGAAATTATTAAATCTTTTAACAATATCGCAGCGGATACAAGGATTTTCTTTGGAACGCACAAACTTGTTAAATTAGAGGGTTATAATGGCTCAACAGAAGACGAATATTTATCTCAAATTGTCGGAAATAGCAGGCTTGTAAATGATGGCTCAGAAACCTTTGTTCAATTTTCAATTAAGCGAGTTAACGCTTATTATCAAAGTGGAAATGAACAGATTGATAAAACGCTAACAAACAAATTTGATGGCTATGATATTATTCAAATTGAAAAAGATGCTAGCGGCAATATTATAGAAAGAACATATTATTACACAATCGTTGATGAGAGCGGAATGCAAAAGATTTATGACGCTACAGTAAACACTGATAAAACTGGAATGAACATATTTGGCGACAATAATGAAAATTTAAAACCAGCCGCTCAAAAAACTAATCCAGCACAATTAGATAGCGACAACAAAGAAACATCGCCTTCTCAAAGAATAATCTATTACAATGCAATCAATTATGACACTTTATATTTAACTTGGGCAACATTGACGCCAGATATGGACGCTTATGTTGATTTAGATAATAACGGCTTAGTTTTAGAGTATTTTGAGCTTGTTTATAATTCTGAATTAAAAACTTATGAATATGCTACAAATCCAACTAGCACTATTGTTATTACATCAAGCGTTGCAGCAAAATATACAGATTCAGATGGCGAAGTTAAAATTCCATTAAATGTTGTCAATGGCAAAACTTTGGCTGGAAAATATGTTTTGACAAGAACATACACTTCAACAATTTCAGATGTAAATCTTTCTCAAGTTGTTGGAACAGACTTTGGTCAAAGAATTATGACATTCTTTGTTGATAGAAATGCAATTATTTCCGCTCCAACAGGCGCGGAAAATAGCCCACAAATTGGCGCTAATGCTTATATTAAATTCTTTGATGGAACTGGCGAAGAAATTAAATTTGAAAGTTTGTTTATGCAATCACAATCTTCAGATAAAGCGGTTGTTAGGGCAAACAAGTTGCCAGTTGGGCTTTATATTCCAATTTCAAAATATGGTTTTTTAAACAATAGCGTTTTCAATGATAATATGCTTGTAACAGATTTGGACAATGAAAATACCTTTGCACCATACAAACTTTATGTTTCAATTTATAGCCCTAAAAAAGCAAATGGCGATTATGTTGAATATGTCTATTCTTATGTAAAAGATGGATATTACAAACTTGCTGGCTATTATCTCAAAAATGAAAACACAGATAAAGATAACACGCAAAATAACTATGTCTTTAACGTATACAATGTAACAGATTCAAACGCTTCTGCTTGGCTAACTCAAAACGAACTCAATAAAAAGTCGGAGTGGCAAGAAGGCATCTATTCAATTAAGATTAATTGTATTTTAAACACTTCTTCATCTTCAATGGGAACTAATCCATATTTGCAAAATTATTACTTTAATTTTGAAATAGCAGGAGATAAGCCTGATTTTGATATGACGGCACAATATCCATCTTTTGAAAATATGGAAGATAAGGAATTGTTGTCTGATGGAACATATTATTATTCTAATGCTGAACAAATTAAGATTGCTTGGCAAGATTTAGTAAGTGAATATATGGTCAAAATTGACAAAACTAATATCATTTATAAATTCTCAAACGGCAGCGCAACTACTTTAAATGTTTCAGACATAACAACAAACGACAACATCAATTCGTTTGTATTAAAGGTTCCAGATGGGACAAATAATCTAACAATAACAATGAGTTTCGAAGTTTATGGAACAGACTCAACTTTGGCAGCATTGTTCCCAAATGGAAATTATACAATTGCAAGGACAATAATTTTTGATAAAACAGCGCCTTCAACAACGATAGACGCTTTGATAAACAATGATAAGATTATTGGAAATAATGTTAACAAGAATTTGCTAAGAGAAATTTCTGAAAGATATAACATTTCTTCAATAGAAGGAATTTATAGATATTTCACATTTGCAACAACAAAAGATGTATTAGTAAATAGTTTGTTTGCTGGAAATGTTAAGGCAGACACAAATAGGGTGTTTATTAGACAATTTGACAATAAATACTCTACTAATAGTTTAGAAATTGGCTGTCCATTAAATAAAAATTCAGTTGCAAGCAATATCTTCAATGAACAATTTGCAGTTATTAACGGTTGGCAAAAATTTGAAAGCGCAGAGAGCATTCAAGATTCAAGCATTTTAAATACTGCTGGCTATTATGAGATTGTTGAACTTGATTTAGCAGGCAATATGACAATCTATTCAGTTTATATCGGAGAAAACGAAAGTTCAATCAATTTGGAATATGTAATACGCGAACAAACTGGCGTAGACAAAGTTGAGAATAAAGTTTTAACATCAAATAGTTTTTCGCTTACAAGTCGTGAACTATTTGCAGTTAAAAAAGTATCCTTTGAAAACAGCAATTATTCTTATATTAAATTGACTATAAATGGCAACAACTATTTGATAACTCCATTCAACGCTAATGGCAAGGCTTATTCATTAACTGGCGAAGAAATTTTGCTTGAAGAAGTAAAATTGACAAGCAGGAACACTGTTTATAAAGTGGAAATATACAATGCGGTGGCAAATATCAATTATGTTGGCGATATAAGCGTTGAAGAAATAGGCAAAAATTTGGATTGGAAGGAAGAAATCAATTCTTCAATGGCTCCTGATGCCGTTTCATTAGGCTTTATTGTAAGGGGTGGCGACAACGCAAGCATTAAAATTGATGAAAGCACAATCAAAATCTTGGCGCTTAATAAAAATCCACAAACAGGTGAAGCGGTTTTAACAACTTACACTATAGATGGAGCAGATGCTTTGAAAAAGGTTAGTGTTTCAACACAATCTTATTATTACATCACTCCAAACGGCTTAAATTGGGACAATTTTGTATTCCTAATTGTGTTTAAAGATAATTATGGCGTTCAATATTCAAAATTGATGATGTATAATGAACCAAATATTGATAGATATTCTTCAGCTGTTGACAGCGAAAGCGATATAACATCAGCGATACAATCTCAAAACAACATATTAGTTTCAACAGATATTTTCTTCAACATTTCAAATTCTTATGAAATAACTGTTGAAAGAAAGATCAATAACGATGTTCAATTCGTCAAAGTAAATTTGGCAGACGAGAATTGTGTGTTCAACAGAACTGGCTTCACACAATATAAATTACAAGCCGTTAAAACAAGCGGAAATGGATACAATGGTGGCGTTGTAGTTTATAGGGTTACAGCAAAAGCAAATCTTGAAGATTTCAAAAATGCTGGTGCAGATGTTAACGATTTAGATGTTGGCGTTAGCGAAGTTGTTTACACAATCACAATTTACAATCAATTCCCAGTTATAACTCTCAGAAATTCTAACGGAGAAGATATTTCTCAAGAATTGTTTAACAAAACTATAACTCATTCTGATGATGTGTATATTTCATATTTAACAGGAAATGAAATTTCAGAAAGTTATGGTTACACATCAAAAGTTTATTTAAGGCTTCGTGGTTCAAGTGAAGGCTATGTTGAAATTCCAAGTTCATACACTGTTTCAACACCTGGAATTTATGACATCAAAATTCAAAACTACAACGAAAATGGGGCACTTGCTGCTACCTATGAGAGAGATTTCGTTATAGCAAGTTATGATGTAACTTTCTATTCAGTTGTAAAATATGATGCAAGCGATGTTTCAAATCCTTATAAGGTTATCGCTCCAACGGGAAATCTATATTATAACGGAACTGAAATAATAAATTATCATTACATTATTAATTCAGATGCCTATGAAATATCAGTAAATAATGGAGTTGTTGCAACGCTTCTTGAAACAAAAACAGAAGGTTCATATTCAACTTACATCTATTTGATAGAATCTAACATTGCTGGGGCAGGCTCAAGCGTTAAATTCTCAAGAAAAATTGCTATAACTGTCATTCCATTAACGCAAAATATTTTAGGAAATTCATTTGCATATTTTGTTGGAACAGACCCAGAAGCAGTTGAAATTCAATCCATAACAACATTTAATAAAGATATTTATCTATTCAAAAATAATATTGAAACAAGCATAACTTTGCAATGGAATAGTTATTATGGCATCAAAGAAAATATCATCTATTATCAAATTTCAAGAGATGGTGGAAATACTTGGAGCGATAAAATTGCTAGCGAAGGGGAAAATGGCACTGCAAGGCTTAATTTAGACAAATCTGGCAACTATGTGATTATGTTTACAGATTTGGCTGGAAATTCGCAAATTATATCTTCTCAAACAGGTTCTAGAGATAGATATAGAATCAACTTTATTAAGTCAGTTATTTTCAATGTAAATGGCGAATTGCCAATAGATAACGCAGTTTATAATGGCAGCGTTGTGATTAATGTTCCAACGGCAACATTGACATATTATCAACAGAATCCAACGATTGTTGTAACTTACAACGGCGAAAATGTCGCTGCAAGCAAAAATAGCGATGGCAATTATGTGTTCACAAAACCTGGCAATTATGTTGTATATTTCAATGCGCTTAAAAACAATAACGAGCTTGGCATTGAAAAGGTGGCGTTTACAATTATCAATGAAAACGATTCTCGTTGGGCATTCAACTATTTGAATTATAACAACTATAAGATTGATTATATCAAATATAACGATGCGCTCCTTGACGTGTCACAAATTGTAAATGGCAACGAAATTTTGATGTCCGTAATTATGGGCAATAGTTCATTTGACAACGGAATTTATACAATCAAAATGACAACTAACGATGTTCCAAGTCAATCGTTTGAATTCAAATTCTGGCTTAACAATTTAAAACCAGACATTGAAGTGTCTGAGGAAGAGGGCACAACCACAACTGGAAATATCGTTGTCCGCTTGAATACAAATAACCTTTATGAAATGATTGGCGATTGCAAACTCGTTATCAATAATAATGAGGTTTTAATCCTAAATAAAGAATATTTCGAAAGCGAAAACTATCAAACAAATGTCCAAGTTACGCTTACAGAAACAAGCCCATATTTTATTCAAATTTATACTGATAGCGGCAAATTGATTTATTCTTATAAGGTTGAAATCGTCGACCCACTTAACACAATTACAATTATCTTAATTGTCGTTGCGTGCGTGGTCGTGGCAGTCGGCGTGTTGTTGTTCCTCTTGTTAAGAAAGAAAATGAAAGTAAGATAAAAAATCACCCAATTTGGGTGATTTTTTTATTAAAAAAACTCTCATAATAGAGAGTTTTAGTTTTATAACTTCAAATCGCGTGTTGAGTCTTTTTCCTTTACAAACTTTATAAAGTCTGTTTCGGACATCTCAAATGTTTCTCCGTTTCTGTTCCTTATTGTCAAAGTGTCGCCTTCAAGTTCTTTATCTCCAATTACAACCATATATGGAACTTTTTCAAGTTGTGCAGCACGAATCTTATAGCCAACTTTTTCACTGCGTGAGTCTAAGTCTGTTCTGATATTTTGCATTCTCAATGCACTTTCAAGTTCTTTTGCTCTGTCTAAGTGTCTGTCTGCAACTGGAAGTATTGTTACTTGTGTAGGTGAGAGCCAAACTGGGAAGTTTCCGCCCGTCTTTTCTATCAAGTATGCAAGAGTCCTTTCATAACATCCTAGGCTGGAACGGTGAATAATAACTGGAATTTTCTTGTTGCCGTCTTTATCTGTGTATTCCATTCCAAACTTCTCAGCAAGCATTTGGTCAATTTGTATCGTTATAAGAGTGTCTTCCTTGCCATAAACATTTCTGATTTGAATGTCTAGCTTTGGACCATAGAATGCTGCTTCGCCAACTCCAACAACATAAGGAATTTCAAGGTGTTTGAGGATTTTCTCCATCGTGCCTTGCGCCTCGTCCCATTGTTCTTTTGTGCCAATGTATTTTTCACGATTGTTAGGGTCCCATTGCGAGAAACGATAGGAAGCATCGTCATATAAATCTAAAGTCTTTAACATATAAATTGCAAGTTCCAAACAACTCTTAAATTCTTCTTCAAGCTGCTCAGGAGTGCACATTAAATGGCCTTCAGACAATGTGAATTGACGAACCCTAATAAGACCGTGCATCTCGCCGCTGTCTTCATTGCGGAACAATTTTGATGTTTCATTGTAACGAAGTGGAAGGTCACGATAACTCCTTGGCCTGTTCAAAAATGCTTGATATTGGAATGGGCAGGTCATAGGACGAAGTGCATATACTTCCTTGTCTTTTTCAGGATTGCCCAAAACAAACATTCCATCTTGATAATGGTCCCAGTGGCCAGATATCTTGTATAAATCACTCTTTGCCATAAATGGAGTCATTGTGAGTTGCCAACCGCGCTTATATTCTTCATCTTCAACAAATCTTTGAAGAATTTGCAAAATTTTTGCACCTTTTGGAAGTATAATTGGCAAACCTTGTCCAATATAATCAACAGTTGTGAAAAGCTCAAGGTCGCGGCCTAGTTTGTTGTGGTCGCGTTGCTTTCTAAGTTCCAAAAGATTTTTATATTCTTCCAATGCCTCTTTTGACCTAAAAGATATGCCATAAACGCGTTTTAACATCTTATTTTTGCTGTCGCCGTGCCAATATGCTCCTGTGATGGATTTGACCATATATGCCTTGATTTTAGACAAATCGTAAAGGTGAGGACCAGCACATAAATCAACAAAATCGCCAATTTGATATGTCGAAATAACAGCGTTAGGCTCCAAATTTTCAATAAGTTCAATTTTGTATGGCTCGTTTGCAAAAAGTTTTAACGCTTCTCCGCGCGTAATCTCCTTGCGATAAACCTTGTAGTTCTCTTTGATGATTTTTTTCATTTCCGCTTCAATAAGACTTGCGTCTAACTCTGCTTCAGTGTCAAAATCATAATAAAAACCTTCGTCAGTGGCTGGGCCAATGGCAAGTTTAACATCTTTGTATAAATTTTTAACCGCATAAGCAAGAACATGGCTGGTTGTGTGCCATAAAACTTTCTTGCCTTCTTCATCTGCAAAGGTGAGTGGAACAATGTTCATTCCATCAACAAGCGGAGCGCCTAAATCAGTGGTTTTTCCGTTGACGTTGGCAGCCAAACATTCTGCAAAATCTGCAGGCTCATTTTCCTTGATGTATTCCCTAATTGATTGTGCGTCCGTTTCAACGCTTTTTCCATTGTAAACTATTTTCATAAGCATCTCCTGTAAATACTTGATTATTTTAAAACTATTATAATTTATTGTCAATCTTTTTCATAGAAAAAATGAAAAAAATAGGTGTTGACAACGTTGCTTGTGTGTGTTAAAATAATAGCGAAAATTGAATTATAGGAGAATTTTATGGCAAGTAAAGGAAAAAAGGTAGGCATAATTATTGGCGCAGTTTTTGGTCTTGCAGCAATTATTGGCGGTTCAGTGGCTGCTGTTAAAATTATTCAAAACAAAAATGCTCAAAATCAAAATGGCGGCACAATAATAGAATATCCAGACCCAGAGCCAACCCCAACTCCAACACCAGACCCAACTCCAACACCAGACCCAGACCCAATTCCAGACCCAGGCCCAGTTGAATTAACAGAGGCAGAATACAAAACAATGTTTGAAGAAGAATTGCCAGGCGTAATTGAAAGTTATTTTAATGAAAATTTGGCAAAGTTTTCAACTTTTAATATTTCAAATGTAGAAGTTAGATTAATTAACAATGAAACTGGAACTATTTATTTAAATTGCACTCAACAAGGCATAAACAAATTTATGGAATTAAATAGTGAAAGTTTGAAAAATGCAGAAAGTTATAAAAATCTTTCAGAAAATATTAATTCTTTGGCTTTTACAACAGAAAATAACAAGGGTGTAACGGTCCAAGAAGAAAGTTTGGCAAATGAAATTGCAAGTTTTGCACTTGAACAACAAGAAGTTTTAGATTACATAACAGAAAATGGCATTGACATTTCAAATTACACTGTTTTAAATGCAACGGAATTTGAAGCTAAAACTGGTGGCTACAGACAAACAGACATTACAATTCGTTCAGGAAATAAAGTATTAACAGTTAGTTTGTCAGGAAGAGCGGGAACTTGTTCTACACAAGAAGAATATTTGCAAAAATTCAAAAATGGTTATTTAGAAAAAATAGTAAATTCTTGCCAAGATTTTGCAGAACTTGAAGTTGCAAGTGCTGAAACAAGTGCAGAAACTTGGATTTGCACCTTGTCAAGTGAACTTGGAAACTATTTGCAAGGCAGAAGTGTAAAAACAAATTCAGGCGAATTTCAATTTGAATAATTAAAAGGGTTGATAAATTCAACTCTTTTTTATTAAATTACATAAAAGATTGCTATTTTTTTGAATATATGATAAACTATGAATATGAAGAAAAGAGTATTTTCATTTTTGCTTGCAATAGTTATGGCTTTTATGCCAATGCTTTTTGCTGGATGTGAATCTGAAGAAAGTTTAGGCGGGGGAGATTTTGGTGGCGGTGCTGGCGGGAGTGGCGGCAGTTCAACCCCTGGGCAATCTTCCTTTTACAAGCAATTTATTGATGGCTTTAAGGTTGTTTATTCCAAAAGTCAAATAGGGCAAAGCAATGATATTGAAATAATTCAAAATGGTTTTTTTCTTGATATTTTAACAAATCTTGATAATTATTATGGCTCAGGTGATGGAAACGGAAATCTTGAAACATTTTTCCCAGATAGCATAAGGCAAACAATTTATCAAAGAACTGATGGAAAAGCAACACTTGCAGATGGAACAATAATAAAAAATGATAAATGGCTTTGGACATTAAATCCAAATGAAACTACTACCCTAGAAGAAATCAAACAAAATGCAAAGGCTAGCATGTATAAAGATTTCGTAGAAGGGTATATTGGAATGGCATACCCACAACTTTCAACTTATTATGCAACACCTTTGCAAATTGTGCTTTATGAAACACTTTTAGGTTACTCGCAAAACGGCACCGACAACCGCACAATGTTTGAGGTGGAGTATGTTGATAATATTATTGAACCAATTAAAATTTTGAGTACTTCTTATGAAACACATAAATGTGTTTTTGAAATAAAAATAACAAAATGTAATAACCAATCAATTAATAATACTGTTATTTATAGAGCGATTAATCTTTATTATATAGATAGAAACGAACAAAAACCTATTGATCTTCCTGAAGAATTAGAAAAAGAATTAATAACTGAAATTCCAAGCTCTGTTAATAATTACTTAAATTCTTTAAAAGAAACTTATTCCTCAACTGCGACATATTCGGGCTTGACAAAAACTGATGCGGACTCGCTTATAACATACATTTTAAACAATGTGATTGGTGCTGAGGTTGTGAAGAACGATTATGAACAGTTTGGACCAAATTCGAGTTATTATAACAACGATACCGAAAATGTAAACTATGTTGAAAATGGCAAAAATTTTTACAACTATCGTTATTATGTTGGCAGAGTTACTGCAATGGTGTATGACTTTGTGTATGACGGCTCTGAAGAGTTTGTTTACACATACAATCAAAACGGCATAAATATTACTTACGACTTTGTAGCATCATATACAGCTGAGAATGGGCATCATCCAAAAGAAGATATAGGTAAATTAGATGCTGAAGGCAAAGAATTGGGATTTCAATTTAGACCAAAAACGGCGTCATTCCTTCGTGATTATGATACAGATATGTTCTTCTCAAATTCTGACGCGTTTGATATGTTTGGCGACAGTAATTCAGAGGCGCACAGTTTTGACAACAGTCCGATGTCGGAATATCAAAGTGTTGTTATTATGCCAACAAAGGAAATAACCTTGAGTGGAATTTGGATGCAGATTTTTTCACCAAATCCAGATTTGGCGATAAAAGTGTATATCAGATATTATGCTTATGACCCAACGACGGGCACTGGCAAGTTGTTCACTTGGGAGCAAGACGAGATAGATTTTTATCAATCTGAGCCTTATGATATGGCTTATGCAAATAAAGATTGCAAATATCACAAGTATGTTGAGGGCAAGGGGTATTTGTATAAGACGACTGAAAAGGACAATAACGGCAACAAAATAGAAGGGTATTACACGGATTTTGAAGTGGGTTGCAGCGTGGAAGACGTTCCAGAGCAGTTTGTTGAACTTTATGACCGCAACGACCCAAACGCATTGCAATTAGATGCAATCAAGTTGGACAAATTTAACAATTCGTCAAGCGACCCAAAGTTGAAGGCAGAAGGTTCGCCTGTCAACGGCATAGTTGAATCTCAACTTAATTTAGCTTACGCATACAAGGTTATTCCATCAAAAAATGGCTTTGGTGGTGTAACGGTTCTTGATGAAAGGAAGGTTAATTTCTCGTTTTATGAGATGGTTTTTGACATAGAGAAAGACATATCATTTGCAAGTCAAAATTATGATTACAAGCTTAGCGTAGTAACGCCTGTATAAAAAAATCACAACGTTTTGTTGTGATTTTTCTTACATATGTTTGCGTGCTCTTTTTCTTGCTGCTTCTTGTTTTTTCTTTTTCTTAACAGAAGGTTTAAGATATGCTTCTTTTTTTCTAAGGTCGCCGATAATGCCGTCTCTTTGACATTTTCTTTTAAAGCGTTTTAAAGCGCTTTCCAAACTTTCGTTTTCACCAACTTTAACCATTGACATTGCAAAATCACCGCCTTTTAAGGTATAAATTCTTTGATATCATAATCAAGTTTTGACTTTTTGTCAAGGGTTTTGATAAATATTTTAAAAAAAAGTATTTACTTTTATACTAAATATATGTTATAATTCTAGCGAAAGGAGATATATATGTGGGCTGAATTATCTCAATTATTCACAAGTATGCAATGGTATGTGATTTTAATTCTTTGCATTGGCATTTTGTTTGTGTTTATCGAGTTTTTTGTGCCTGGTTTTGGCTTCTTTGGTATATCGGGCTTAACTTGCATTGTCGCTGGAATTGTAACTCACGCCGTGCTGACAAAATCCATCATTCAAGTTGTTGCTTTGGTGTTGATTTTCTCGCTTGTGCTTATAATCGTGTTTTTGCTGTTCATTCGCTCTGCAAGGTTTGGGCTTTTGGGCAAAACGCCGTTTATAGAAAAGAAAACAGCTGTTCCAACTGATTATGCCCAAAAAAGTGAGTTTGCCAACCTGGTTGGAGAAATCGGTGTGGCGGTAACTCCGCTTAGGCCTTCTGGAAAGTTTATGATAGACGAAAAGGTTTATGAAGGCATTTGCGAAACAGCCGAGATGATTGAAACTGGGGAATATGTTAAAGTCGTCAAGGTTGAAGGGATAAAAATTATTGTAGAAAAAACGGAGGTTTAGTATGAATTTAACACAACTTGGATTATCTGGTGGATTGATTGCATTATTCGTTGTTTTAGGCGTAATTGTTGTTGCTTTTATCGTATTAATGTGTCTTGTTCCACTTAAAACTTGGTTTATTGCTCTTATTTCCGGAGCACACGTATCAATGACTAGGTTAATTGGTATGAGAATGCGTAGAATTAAGGTTGGGCCTATCATTGACGCTTATATTCAAGCTAAAAAAGCGGGTATTGATATAGACATTGTTGACCTTGAAACTCACTATATGGCTGGTGGTGATATTGAAAAAATCATTGTTGCATTGATTTCTGCACACAGTGCTAAAATTCCTCTTTCAGTAGACCAAGCCAAAGCGATTGACCTTGCTGGTCGTGATGTTGCAAAAGCGGTTAAGATGTGCGTTACACCTATGGTTATTGAAACTGGCTGGATTTCTGCTATAGCTAAAGACGGTATTGAACTTAGGGTTAAAGCGAAGATAACTGTTCGTTCAAACATTTCAAGGCTTGTTTCAGGAGCTGGAGAAGAAACTATTTTAGCTCGTGTTGGTGAGGGTATCGTTACAACAGTTGGTTCTGCTGAAACTCACACAGAAGTTTTGGAAAATCCAGACATCATTTCAAAAACAGTGCTTAACAAAGGTCTTGACGTTGCAACAGCGTATGAAATTTTGTCTATCGAAATGGCAGATATTGACGTTGGACAAAACGTTGGCGCTAAACTTAATATAGACCGTGCCGAAGCGGATAAGTCTATTGCTCAAGCAAAAGCGGAAGAGCGTCGTGCAATGGCGTATGCTGTTGAGCAAGAAATGCGTGCTAAAACGCAAGAAATGAAGGCTATGGTTTTGGCTGCCGAAGCAGAAGTTCCAAAGGCTATGGCAAATGCAATTAAGAACGGCCAAATGGGAGTTATGGATTATTACAAACTTCAAAACTTAAATTCAGACACTGCTATGAGAAATTCGATTGCAGGAATAGATAGCAAAAAGAAAAATGGCTAATAAAGTTTTAAATTTGGCGAAAGATATTTTCTTTCGCCATAAATTTTTAAGGAGGCAAAAATGTGGTGGATAATGTTTATTGTTCTAATAGCGATTATTGGCTTAATCTATTTGTTTTTGCCATTGATTAAAAAATCTGTTGAAAAATCTAAGGCAAAAGCGCAAGATAAAAAAACACTTAAAGAAAGCATCAAGCAAGACAAGAAAAATCAAAAAGAGCAAAAGAAATTAGACAAACAGCAAGCAAAGGAAGAAGCTCAAGAAAAGGCGAATGAGCCAATTAAGGAAGACCCAGATTTAAAAGTTGAAGAAAACAATTTGGACATTGATGGCTTTTTTAATGCTGATTTTAATGCAAAAAAGCAAGAAAATTTGTCAAGCGAAGGGTTAAACAGCGAGTATGACAATATCTTTGATAAATTATTCGCAAATGATAGGCCATCATCTAATATGCAAAATGCAACTGATAATCAATCTTTTGATGCAGTTCGCGAAAGCGAAATAAAAGATTATTTGAATGATGACGAATTTTCATCAAATCAAACAAGTGATATAGGCAAAATGATTGCGGAATTGCCACCTGAAATCAAAGCGCTGCTTTTATCCGATGCTTTAGATAGAAAGGATTATTAATAACAAAGGTAAAATATGTTTAGAATAACAAAAAATTGGTATGAATTGTTAAAGCCTGAATTGACATCGGATAGTTTTAAAAAACTACAAGTTTTTTTAACTGACGAATATAATAATAGAAAAATTTATCCTACACCAGAAAATGTTTTTAATGCTTTAAATTTAGTTAAATATGACGATGTTAAAGTTGTAATTATAGGGCAAGACCCATATCATCAACCAGGTCAAGCGCACGGGCTTTCATTTTCCGTTCAAAATGGAATTAAACTTCCACCTTCGCTTGTTAATATATATAAAGAAATTGAAAATGAAACTGGCAAAAAATCTTGCACGAATGGAGATTTGACCGCTTGGGCAAAACAAGGCGTTTTGCTGTTAAATAGCGTGTTGACGGTTAGGGATAGTGAGCCAAATTCGCATAAAAATATGGGTTGGGAGCAAATTACTTCTAGGGTCGTTGAATTGCTGTCAAAACGCGAAAAGCCGGTTGTCTTTTTACTTTGGGGTGCAAATGCAATTTCAATAGGGAAAAATATAGATAGGAGTAAGCATTTAGTTTTAACTTGTGCTCACCCAAGTCCGCTTTCAGCATATAATGGCTTCTTTGGTTGCAATCATTTTATAAAATCAAACGAATTTTTGATTAAAAACAACATTGAGCCAATAAACTGGTAAATTAGGGAGGAATTATGCAAATATTTGTGATTATAGCCGCTGTGTTAATTGTCTTAATACTTGTATTTTTGTTGTTCAAGTTTATGAAAAAACATCAATTTTTTAAGAAGGGAAAAGAGCCAAAGCAGAAAAAAGAAAAAGTAAAAAAAGAAAAGATAAAATTAACTTCTAAAAACAAAAAAAATGTGGAAAATAATAATGCGGCTGAATTAAAAGGCGCGTTTGTTGATGTCGTTGACAAATTTTTATATAGAAAAGAACTTAAAGTTTTAGTTTTGGTTTCTAAAGTCTTGCCAAAAGGCTATATCGCTTTTCCTAAAATTGGCTTAGACACTATTTTGGAGCCTGTTGGTAGAAAAGATTTGTTCAATATGGTTGCAAATAAGTATATAGATATAGTAATATTTGATGAGATGACAATGAAGCCAAAAGTTGCGATTGATATCTTTGATGGCAGCATTGGCGATGAACAACTTGATGTAACTAGCCCAGAAGTTGTCCAAGCGTTGCAGATAGCTGAATTGCCACTTATAAAAATCAAAGTAAAAACGGATTACACTCAAGATGAGATAAAAAATCCTATTTATGAGGCGTTAGGCTTGCAAGTTAATAAAGAAGATGAAAAGAAAAATGTTGAAGATTTTGGAGAGTTTTAATGAGAATTGGAATTGATGTTGATGGAACATTGACAAATTTAGTTGACAGAGTTATAGCGTATGGTCAGGAATATGAATTGGAAAACAATCTTTCTTTTGGCTTAAAAAATCCAAAGACAGATTATTATGCGCTAGCTTTTAATTGGGGAAATGAGATAGGCAGTAAATTTTGGCGTGATTGTTTTAATAAAATTAACAACACAGAGCCTAGGGCGTTAGCAAAGAAATATTTAGATTTGTTGCGTGAAAAAGGGCACGAAATTTATGTTGTAACAGCAAGAAATTATGAAGAATTTGAAGACCCTGTTAAATACACTATTAAGTGGTTAAAAAAGCATAAAATTCCTTTTGACAAAGTTATAGCAAACGCAGATGATAAGGGCAAAGTGTGCAAAGAAAACAACATAGAAGTATTTTTTGACGACAATCCTAGAAATTGCGATAGCACAAGTGCGGCAGGCGTAAAAACCTTTATGATGTATAGTTTTTTATCTGAAACTTATGATAATCCCGCTGTTAAAATAGTTTATAGTTTTGTTGAATTTTATCGTGAAATTTTAAAATTAAATGAGGAAGAAAGCGAATTTAAAACTTATGTTATCAACATAAGCAAAAAGCCATTTAAGAAGATAAAATTGGGCCATAAAACAGTTGATTTAAGGTTGAATGACCTTCGCAGGAACAACATCAAAGCGGGGGATACGATTGTTTATAGAGTGGATAAAAATCCTAAAAAACAAATAGTTGTAACAGTTTTAAACAGCAAGAAATTTTATAGTTTTAAAGATTTGATTTCCTATTATGGCAAGGATAAATGCGGCTTCCAAAAGAAGACTGTTGACCAAGCAAACGCAATTATGAAAAGATTTTATAGCGATAAAGAAATCAACGAACTTGGCGTTATTGGCTTTGAATTTGAACTCAAAAAATAATGTATAAATATGCAATATGTTAATAAAAATACATCAATTAACGATGTATTTTTTATTAACAAATTTTGATAGAAATAAATATATTGCTATATGGGTAATTTCACAAAAAAAATTGTATCAAAAACAAAATTGCTGCACAATGTTGATTTAATAAAATCAGCATTAAGACCTAATTGTAGATTATGTGCAATGGTGAAGGCAAATGCTTATGGGCACGGCTTAAGAAATGTTGTAGAAATATTGAAAGACGATGTTGATTTCTTTGGCGTTGCAAATTTAACTGAAGCGTTAGAAGTAAAAAAGATATCCAATGAAAAAGATATTTTGATTGTCGGCCGAACATCAGACTTTGAAAAAACAATAAAAAATGAAATTTCTTTTGCGATAGTTTCAAAAGAACAATTTGATAAACTATTAGAATTTTTGCATAATTATGCAAGAATTAACAATGAAAATTTATATGAAGAGACAAAAATTCATATTAAAATAAATTGCGGAATGAATAGATTTGGAATAAATAAGCTGAGTGAGTTTTCATATATTTATAAGCAATCGATGAAATTCAATATAAAAGTTGAAGGCATTTTCACACATTTCCCTTGTGTTGAAAATGTTGCAATTTTTGAAAAGCAAAAATTGTTTTTCAATAGGTTTTTAAAGGAAATCCCAAATAATCAAAATCCAATAATCCATATTGGTGGTTCTGGTGTAATTTTTGAGCCAAATTCAAAGAAGAGCGTTTATCAACTGCCAAATTATTTTGTTGATTATAATATGGTTCGGGTTGGAATTTTATTATATGGTTATGGAGATAAGGGCAAGTTGAAAAATTTAAAGCACGCTATGAAAATCATTAGCAAAGTTGTAAACATTTTGAATGTTAAGAAAGGGGAATATGTTGGCTACGGCACAAATTTTAAAGCAAAAAGCGATATGAAAATTGCTGTTGTACCTGTGGGGTATGCTGATGGCTTATCTCGTGCTTATGGCGAAGTTGGCTATTTAAAAGTGGTTATCAAAAAAGGCAATAAAAAGACAAAAATTAAATGTCCGATTGTTGGAAAAATTTGTATGGATTTAACGATGATTGACGTTACAAATATAGATGTTCAAATTGGCGATGAAGTTATTGTTTTAGATGATGCAGATATGATGGCGCGAAAATTAAAGACAATTTCTTATGAGATATTGACCAATTTCAGCAAAATAAGGACATAAAAAAAACAGGCAAGGCCTGTTTTTACATTCTTTTTGCAATATAATTTACTAGATTTAACAAATTGACTGTGTAGCCATATTCGTTGTCATACCAAGCAATCATTTTAACGAAAGTTGGATTTAACATTATGCCAGCATTTGCATCAACAACGCAGGTTCTTGGCTCGCCAATAATGTCGGAAGAAACTAACATTTCGTGCGTAACGCCCATAATGCCTTTTAATTCATTATTTGATGCTCGTTCGCATTCGGCAATGATTTCTTCATAAGTTGTTGGAGTGTTAAGTGTGCAAGTCAAATCCACAACTGAAGCATCAAGTGTTGGAACGCGCATACTTAATCCAGTTAATTTACCGTTTAATTCTGGAATAACTTTGCCGACTGCTTTAGCTGCGCCAGTTGATGATGGAATGATGTTATAAGAAGCGGCTCTTCCGCCACGCCAATCTTTTTTTGATGGGCCATCAACAGTTAATTGAGATGGCGTTACAGAATGGATTGTTGTCATCAAACCTTCTTTAATTCCAAACTTATCGTTTAAAACTTTTGCAAGGGGAGCAAGGCAATTTGTTGTGCAACTTGATGAGCAAACAATGTTCATAGAATTATCATATTCTTCTTCATTAACACCAACGATAATCATAGGGCAATTTTTGCCTGCTGCTGTTATAACAACTTTTTTTGCGCCGCTGTCGATATGTTTTTTCGCATCTTCCGCCTTAGTGAATTTTCCTGAAGCTTCAATGACGATATCAGTGTTAGTTTCCGCCCAGTTTAAATTTTCAATTTCTTTTTCGTTATAAAAAGCAATTTTTTTGCCATTGACAATCAAATGATTGTCTTTTGAAGCGACTTCTCCTTTAAATTGGCCGTGAATAGTGTCATATTTTAACATATATGCTGCATAGTCAACATCAATAAATGGGTCATTTACTGCAACAACTTCTAAATTATCCATTTCGCTGACTATTCTTAAAACGAGCCTTCCTATTCTTCCAAATCCGTTAATCGCTAATTTTGTTTTTTTCATATCTTTCTCCTCTTCTTTATTCTGTATGTTTTTTATATTTTTATAACAAGTTTTCTGGATTTAATGGCAATAATTCTGGAATTACAAACACGCCATCTTTTCTAATTAAAACATCGTCAAAATATATTTCTCCACCGCCATATTCTGGCATCATTGAAAGCACCATATCCCAGTGTATTGCTGAAACATTGCCGTTTGGAGCTTCATCTTCATAACAACTGCCAGGGGTGAAGTGTATTGAGCCGCACATCTTTTCATCAAATAAGATATCGTTGCAAGCCTTTCTTATAAATGGGTTGACGCCAAGCGAAAACTCTCCAAAATATCTAGAATTTGCATCGGTGTCTAAAATTGAATTTAAAATATCTGTGTTATCTGAAGTTGCTTTAACAATTTTGCCAGCAACTACATCTAAACAAACTCCGTTGAAGCAGGTTCCGTTATAGGTTGTTGGAATGTTGTAATGAATTCTTCCATTAACGCTGTTTCGAACTGGGGCAGTGAAGACTTCTCCATCTGGAATGTTCATTTCGCCGGCACATTTGACGGCAGGAATGCCTTTTATAGAAAATGAAATATCTGTATCAGGAGCAACCAATCTAACTTTATCAGTTCTTTGCATTAAATCTACCAATGCGTCCATCGCTTTGCTCATCTTTGAATAATCAAGAGTGCAAACATTATAATAAAAATCTTCAAACTGTTCTGTGCTCATTTTAGCAGATTGTGCAAAAGCAGGGGTTGGGGAAATTAAAATGACCCATTTTGTGTTTTTAACTCTTTCCTTATGCACTTTATCAAAGGCAAGATTGTTGATTTTTAATTGTTCTTCGCCTATATCGCTTAATTCAAACTTATTGTTTTCGCCTTTGATTGAAATAAAACAATCCATTTGTTTCATCAAAGCCAATTCGTTTTCAGACTTTATTCTTGCAGCTTCTTTGGATAAATTTTTCAAAACTTCTTTATTGATTTCTGCGCTAGATTCGTTGACAAAAGGCAAGCCGCCAGCGTTATAAACCTCTCTGATAAGAGCGGTTACAATTTTTTTGTCAGCATCGCGTGCTTGGATTAAAACTTTTTCGCCTGGTTGACAATTTATTGAATAATTTACAATATTTTTTGCTAATTTTACTATTCTATCTTCCATTTTACCCCCAATAATTTATATTAAAGCGTATTATCTATAGTTTGTGTTAAAATCGCTTCATTTATGAAATTTAATTTGCCATATTTCTTAATAAACAATGCTTTAAGGCCATAAAATGTGAAAAATCCAAATATTAAAACTTCCACTAAAATATATGAAAGCATTGCTAAAAAGGGCAGTTTAACATTTAAAACTGAAAACAAAATATTTCCTACAATCATTCCTAAAAAGACTGCTGCGGCAGAGATTAAAGAAAGTAAATAATTTTTAGAAAGTTTTATTTCAGATTTTTGCTTTGGTTGTTCCATTATTAACACTTCATAGGCTTCAAGGCCTGCCCAAGTGTTCATTTTTGTGAACATTGCTGACCTTTTAGGCGATTGTTTTACTATGGATACTGCAAGTGGGCTTAAATAAATGATGTCTGCTTCACTGTTATACATTTTAAAGCCAAAGAGATATCTAACAACAAACCTTTTGATATTTTTCCAAACTTTTGAAAAGAAGTTGGCTTGTTTATTTTGCTTAGAAACAACGATATCTCGGCCTTTTGAGGCTTCTTTTAATATGTTGTTAAAATCTTCAAAATTAATATTTTCATAAGAACTTTTTACAATAATAACATCGTTTAAATTTTGATTTTGGAACAAATATTCCACCATTTCGTTTTCTGTTGAATAGTTATCAAAAATCATTATTTTGAAGGACAGGTCAGGGAAAAGTGTTTCCAATTCATTCGTGTTAGAACGCAATTCATTGTCTAAAAAAAGTATGTCATAATCATAAGTGGAAAGATTGACTTTTGACTGAAAGCCTTCAAGGATTTTTTTATAGTTTCTTTTTCCTGTGAAAACAAATGTGGTTTTCATATTTTTCTCCATTAATTAATCTTTTTAAGCCTTTTTGCGTGCCTTCCAGCTTCGTATTGACTTGTTAAAAATTCTTTAACAATCCTAATTGCTTTGCGTTTGGTCATAAATCTGCCAGGCAAAACAAGGACATTGGCATTGTTGTGTTGTCTTGATAATGCGGCAATAGAAGGTGACCAGCAAAGTGCTGCTCTTATTTTTGGATTGCGATTAGCACAAATTGACATTCCAATGCCTGTTCCGCAAATAAAAATGCCGATATTGTTATCGCTTTCTAAAACTTTGGCATTGCCAAGTTTGGCATAATCTGGATAATCTACTGATTCTGTGCTATATGTTCCAACATCTATTGTTGTTATATTTTCTTTATTAAAAAATTTTTTAATTTCTTCTTTAAGTGGATAACCTGCATGGTCGCACGCTAAAATAATCATAGTAACTCCTTAACCTGTCTCTTATACACATCTGACGCTGCCGACGATAAGGCTCGTGTAG
>URAC01000009.1 GCA_900545735.1 uncultured Bacillota bacterium
ATCATGCCTAGTCTCGTGGGCTCGGAGATGTGTATAAGAGACAGATATATTTCTTTGTCACTTTCTTTTTGTTAAGTTTAAAATCTCCATCTTCGTTGCAGACATATTCCTCCACAACCTCATCAGTTTCATAGCCAATCGCCTTTTTATATAGCGCCTTGTCCAATTCTTTTGCTATTGTTTTATTGCTTGCTCGTTTCACTTTTACACTCCAAAGCAATTATAAAATGCAAATTTTAACTATTCAATTTCAACTGCCAACAAAAAAAAGCGGTTTCCCGCTTTTCCTATTTTTCTCTAATTTTCTGATATTTTATTTTTTAAAAGTTGTACTTGCTCAACTGCCATTTTATCGCATAGATTGTTAAGTTCATTATCAGCGTGCCCTTTAACCTTGTTGAACTCAATTTTATGCTTCGTTGCAAGTTCAATCAACTCTTCCCATAATTCTTTATTCAACACTGGCTTTTTTTGCGAATTTTTCCAGTTATTTAATTGCCAAGAAACAATCCAATCATTTTTAAAGGCATTGATAACATAAGCGCTGTCGCTAAAAAGTTGAACATTGCAAGGCTCTTTTAAGGCTTTTAATCCTTGAATAACTGCCATAAGTTCCATTCTATTATTAGTTGTGTCCTTTTCTGCACCAGCACCTTTTTTTTGCTTGCCTTTATATTCCAAAATATATGCCCAACCGCCTACTCCAGGATTTACGCTACAAGCGCCATCGGTGTATAATACTACTTCTTTCATATTTATATTATATCAAAAATTTTTTGTATTTCAATAAAAATATTAACTAATATGCTTAAAAACAATAAAAAAACTGCTATTTTAAGCAGTTTTTTTAATATTTTTATACTAATTCGATGATTGCCATTTCAGCATTGTCGCCGCGTCTTTCACCAAGTTTTGTAATACGAGTGTATCCGCCACCTTGGCCAAGTTCTTTAGCGCGTGCTGCATATTTTGGAGCATAAACATTGAACATTTTTTCAATCAATGGGTGGTTGATGTCTTTAGTTTTTGCTCTAAATGCTGCTTTACTTTCTTTATCTCCTCTAACTTCTTGAAGGTCATAAAGATAAGCCATCATTTTTCTTCTAGCATTCAATTTTTTTGGACCGTCATTAATAACTTCTTGTTTAACTTTAACACCTTTTTCATTTGTTACAGTTTTGACTGTTTTAACTGTATCTTCATAAGTGTTAACTGCAAGAGTAATATATTTTTCAGCAAGGCTACGAACTGATTTTGCTTTTGCAAGTGTTGTTTCAACTTTTTCATTCCAAAGAAGATATGAAACTTGATTGCGAAGAAGAGCAGTTCTTTCCTTTGTTGGTCTTCCAATTTTACTATTTACCATGGTTTTCTCCTTTATTCATCTGAATCTCTAAAACTTAGGCCATATTCAGTAAGTTTTTCGTAAACTTCATCTATTGATTTTAAACCTAAATTTCTAACTTTTAACATGTCTTCCCTGCTCTTCTTTGTCAAATCTTCAACAGTGTTGATATTTGCTCTCTTTAAGCAGTTGTAAGAACGAACTGAAAGGTCCATCTCTTCAATAGGCATATCTAAAAGTTTTGTTTTTTGGTCATCTTCTTTTGAAACTAAAATATTCATTTTTGACATAGCATCGCAAAGGTCAACGAAGATTGAAATGTGGTCTTGCAAGATTTTTCCTGCCAAACTAACGATATCTCTTGCGCTGATTGTTCCGTTTGTTTCAACTTCCAAAACAAGTTTGTCAAAATCAATGCTTTGTCCAACACGAGTTGGTTCAACAGAATAGTTAATTTTCTTAACTGGTGAATACAATGAATCAACAGCGATGTATTCTGGCCTTGTTTCAATTCTTTCTTTGTTTAAGTTATTTGGAACATATCCTCTGCCTCTGCCAATTAAAACTTCCATTTCAAAATCAATATTATTTTCTATTGTGCAGATATGAAGGTCTGGATTTAAAATTTCAACTTGGTCGTTTGGCGCAAAATCTTTTGCAGTTACTTCTCCCGCTTTTGAAACTTTTAAAAACAAACTTGTTTCAAAATCTCTGTCTGTGTTAGTTGTTCTAACAGCAAGATTTTTAATGTTTAAAATGATGTCCACAACATCTTCATAAACGCCAGCAACAGTTGAGAATTCGTGAGCAACACCTGGAATTCTAATTGCGATTGCTGCTGCGCCTGGTAATGCTGATAAAAGTGTTCTTCTTAAAGCGTTTCCAAGAGTTATGCCAAAGCCTTTTTCCAAAGGTTCAACTATAAATCTTGCACTGTATCCGCCACTTTTTTCCTCGCAAGTGATGTTTGGTTTTTCAATTTCCATTATCATTTTATTTATTCTCCTTTATTACCTTGAATACAACTCAATGATGAGGTGTTCTTTAATTCCTAGGTCAATATCTTCGCGAGTTGGAAGAGCCAAAATTTTACCTTTTAATGTTTCGCTGTTAAATTCTAACCATTTTGGCATAACGATTTTCATGCCTTTTAATTGTTTGAACATTTCAAGTTCGCGTTTATTTTCTTTAACTTCAATAACATCGCCAACTTTAACAATGAATGAAGGTACATTTACGCGTTTGCCATTAACTGTGATATGTCCGTGATTTACAATTTGTCTACTTTCTGCTCTTGATGAACCAATTCCCATTCTGTAAACAACATTGTCTAATCTGCGTTCAATCAATGAAAGCATATTTTCACCAGTAATGCCTTTCATTCTAACGGCTTCTTCGTAATATCTTCTAAATTGCTTTTCTAAAATGCCATAAGCTCTTTTAACTTTTTGTTTTTCACGAAGTTGGAGTCCATATTCTGTAACTCTTTTTCTAGCGCTGCCGTGTTGTCCTGGAAGTGATGGTCTGCGTTCAAAAGCGCATTTTTTTGAAGTGCATCTTTCGCCTTTCAAAAACAACTTGCATCCTTCACGCCTACATTGACGGCAATCTGCTCCTATCAATTTAGCCATAATTTTCTCCTTTTATATCCTTCTAATTTTTGGTGGTCGGCAACCGTTATGAGCGATTGGCGATACATCTTTAATTAAAGTAACATCAAGTTCGCAGTTTTGAAGAGATCTAATTGCAGATTCTCTGCCGTTTCCTGGACCTTTAACATAAACTTCAACGCTCTTAATTCCGTATTCCTTAGCTGCTTTAGCTGCTTCTTCAACGCATTGTTGCGCTGCATAAGGAGTTGATTTTTTTGAGCCTTTAAAACCAAGTTTGCCAGAACTTGACCAAGAAAGCACATTTCCTTCAATATCTGTAAATGTAACCATTGTGTTATTGAAAGATGATTTAATGTGAACTTGACCTTTGTCTATGGACTTGTTAATTCTTTTTTTCTTAGCTTTTTTAACATTTGCTGCCATATCTCACCCCTTATTTACCTTTCTTACTGCTTCCAGCAACAGCTTTTCTTGGGCCTTTTCTTGTTCTGCAATTTGTTCTTGTGTTTTGTCCTCTAACTGGAAGTCCTTTTCTATGACGAATACCACGGTATGCGCCAATTTCTGTTAATCTTTTGATATTTAAAGAAACTTCTTTTCTTAAATCACCTTCAACCGTGTGATTTTTTTCAATTTCGTTTCTTAATTTTGCAATATCATTTTCGTCTAGATCTTTAACTCTTATATCTGGATTGATTCCTGTTGCTTCAAGAATTTTGTTTGAAGTAACTCTTCCAATGCCGAAGATATAAGTTAAGCCAATTTCGATTCTCTTATCGTTTGGCAAATCTACACCAGCAATTCTTGCCATAAATTTTATTCCTCCGAAAAATTTTAATTAATATATAAATAACGGTCGCGAAATGCATTTCTGCACAGCCGCTTCGCTCCCGAGATTTGACGGTTTAACCTTGAACTTGTTTATGGCTCTTGTCTTTTGAACAAATAACCATAACTTTGCCTTCTCTTTTTATAACCTTGCATTTGTCGCACATAGGTTTAACTGATGGTCTAACTTTCATTTCTTTCTCCTTAATTTTTTGCTCTCCAAGTTATTCTGCCCTTTGTTAAATCATAAGGGCTCATTTCGATTTTCACTTTATCGCCTTCCAAAATCTTTATATAATTCATTCTAAGACGACCAGAAATGTATGCTGTTATTACGTGACCATTTGACAAGCGTACTTTAAAAGTTGTGTTCGGCAAAACTTCTTCAACCACACCTTCAAATTCAATAACATCTTCCTTTGACATACAATCTCCTTTAAATGATTTTCTCAAATTCTTTAAGAATTTTACGAATTTTGGCATCATTTGTTTTTGATTTGTCTTCAAAAACTCCTTCAAATTCGCTCGCAGCATTTCCAATAACTTGAATATGCTTGATTTTCTTTCTTTTTGGCTTAGATATTGGTCTTGTTTTTCCATCAATTAACAAACAATAATTTTCATCTATTAATTGAGAAACTAAGTAAATATTTCCAGTATCTCTTCCAGCAAGCGATAAGGCAACATCAAATTGTTCTACTGCCATACTTCCTCTTTTATAGCGTCAAGATTTCAACTCTATCCGCCAAAATCAAAACGGTGTTTTCATAGTGTGCTGATGGCTGCAAATCTCTAGTTATTGTTGTCCAACCATCATCAAGTATGAAAATTTCTTTTCTTCCCATATTTATCATTGGCTCAACAGCAATACAAGTGTTTGCTTGAACGATTGGTCCGTCGGTTTCTCTGCCATAATTTAAAACATTTGGGCTTTGATGCATCTTTGCACCAATTCCGTGCCCTGTCATTTCTCTTACAACACTAAAACCATTGCTTTCTGCGTGCTCTTGAATAGCGTGCGAAAGTTTGCCAAGCCTTTCTCCCACTTTAAGTTGTTTAATTCCTTCAAAGAAACATTCTCTTGTTACATCAATCAATTTTTGTTTCTCTGCTGAAATTTTTCCAACCGGGAATGTTCTTGCAGCATCTCCTTTGTAGCCTTTGTAGTCGACTCCAACATCAATGCTAACTATGTCTCCTTCCTTCAATTTCCTTTCCGATGGTATGCCGTGAACAACAACTTCATTTATTGAAATACAAGTTGATGCAGGGTATCCATTGTAGTTTTTAAAGCAAGGAATTCCACCATTTTCTATTATATACGCAGAAATCATTTTGTCAAGAGAATTCGTAGAAATTCCCGGTTTTACAAGGGTTTCTGCGTAGATAAGAGCATTTTTTGTTATCTCTCCCGCCTTTCTCATCAAGACGATTTCTGCTGGCGATAACTCTTTCATTTTCTATCCTTTTTTTTCATATATTTTGATAGTAAATTGTCTACTGAAACAAAAGTTTCATCGGCACTTTTACCACTTAAAATAGTGTGCAAAAGTTTTTTTCTTTTGTAGTAATCAACAACAGGCTCGCTTTGCGTTAAGTAATTTTTAATTCTTGTTCTGACAATATCAATTTTATCGTCTTCGCGCTGAACTAAAGTTTCACCACATTCATCGCAAACCGTTGTGTATTTTTCAATCATTGAAAAGATTTTGCCGCATTTTGGGCAAATTCTTCTGTTGACAGCCCTAATTTCAATTTCGCTCATCGAAACATCGATAAAAATGACTAAATCTATTTTGACAATTTTCTCTAGTGCTTTGGCTTGTGCTAAATTTCTAGGAAATCCATCTAAAATAAATCCATTTTTACAATCTGATTGTGCCAGCCTATCTTTAACAATTTCAATCGTTAATTCATCTGGCACAAGATTGCCTTTATCTATATATGTTCGAGCGATTTTTCCAAGAGGAGTGTTTTTAGCCATATTATCTCTAAAAACATCTCCAGTTGAAATATGCACCAATCCATATTTAGCATTAATTCTTGATGCTTGGGAACCCTTTCCGCTGCCTGGGGCTCCAAATAAAACGATGTTCATTATCTCTCCTATTTCAAAAATCCTCGATAATTTCTCATGAGCATCTGTGCTTCAAGTTGTTTATCAAACTCAAGTGCAACTGAAACAATAATCATCAATCCTGTAGCACTAAATCCATTAATTAAGCCAGCGTCTCCGCCACTAATTCCTTTGAAAATAAGGTTTGGAACAAGTGCAATGAAAGCAAGGAATATTGCTCCGAATAATATAACTCTGTTTGATATCTTCCTTAAATAATCTGAAGTTGGTTTTCCAGGTCTAATTCCTGGGATAAATCCACCATTTTGTTGAATTTGTTTACTAATATCATCTGGACTAAATGTAATTTGCGCATAGAAATACGAAAAGAACAAGATTAATAATGCAGTTAATGCAATGTATGGCCATGAACCTGCGCCCATATATGTGTTGTACCATTGCATTGCTGAACTATTTGGCCAGAAAATACTCATTATAAGTTGTGGGAATGTTAAAAGTGCACTAGCAAAAATGATTGGCATAACGCCTGAAGCGTTTACTCTAATTGGAATATTTGTGCTTTGTCCGCCATACATCTTTCTGCCTTTAATTTGCTTAGCATATTGAACTGGAACTCTTCTTTCAGCTCCATCAACAAATACGATAAGTGCAAAAATAATGATAACAGCAACAATGAAAATAATGATATTCCATAAGTGATTAAGGTTAGATTTAACACCTACAATGCTGTTCAAAAGTGATGTTCCAGCAGATGATAAAATACCAACGAAAATCAATAATGACAATCCATTGCCAACGCCGATATCGCTAATTCTTTCGCCAAGCCAAACAGTAAACATACCGCCTGCAACCAAAGTAATTGCAACAAAAGTGCTAATTAACCAAGTTGGAGCGCCTGTCCAAAGAGCGCGAGTATCAATAATTTCGCTAAATCCTAAAACGATACCTACCGCTTGAGCAATTGATAAAATCAATGCTGCATAACGAGTATATTTAGCAATTTTCTTTCTACCTTCTTCCCCTTCTTTAGAAAGCCTTTGCCAACTTGGGATTGCGATAGATAATAATTGAATAATAATAGATGCACTAATATATGGTGAAACACCAAGTGCCAAGAAAGCACCATTAGAGAGTGAACCACCACTGATAGAGTTTAACAACCCTAAAAATGAGTTACTATCTGTAACTGAAACGAGGGCATTAGGTGTAAGCCCTGGAATTGGAAGTGCACAACCAATTCTATAAACTAAAAGCAAAAGAAGCGTTAATAATAATTTAACGCGCACCTCTTTTGTTTTAAATGCATTAATAAGATTCTTAAACATTAAATCACCTCTGCGGTGCCACCGACTTTTTCAATTTTTTCCTTAGCTGAAGCAGAATATTTATTAGCCTTAATTACAAGTGGTTTCGTTAATTCGCCATTGCCAAGGACTTTAAGTCCGTAAGGCATAATTTTTCCGATAATTCTTTCTTCGTAAAGTAATTCTTGTGTGATTACAGTGTTTGCATCAAACTTCTCTAAATCTCCAACATTAACTGTTGCATAAACTTTATCGAAATTGTAATTGTTGAATCCTCTAATTTTCATCTTTCTTACAAGTGGGTTTTGTCCACCTTCAAATCCAGGTCTAACACCACCGCCACTTCTAGCGTTTTGTCCTTTATGACCTTTACCACTTGTTTTGCCAAGTCCGCTACCTATTCCTCTTCCAAGTCTTTTTTCTTTTTGTCTTGAGTAAGGTGCTGGTTGTAAATCTTGAATATACATATCAATCTCCTTTAAACTTCTTCCACTTTAACAAGATGGCGAACGTGGAATAAACTTCCTCTAACGCTGTCATTGTCTGGTAAAAGTTTAGTTTGATTTAATTTTTTAAGACCAAGTGCTTCAATTATCTTTGCTTGATTTTTATTATATCCAATCGCGCTTCTAATTAAAGTAACTTTAAGCATTTTTTCTTTATTTGCCATGATTCACCTCTATATTTCCTCAGGATTTTTTCCACGAAGTCTTGCAACTTGTTCAACTGTTCTGATTCCACTAAGACCTCTTAATGTTGCTCTAACGCAGTTGATTTTGTTTGTTGAGCCATGGATTTTTGTAACAATATCTTTGATACCAGCAAGTTCGATAACTGCTCTTGAACTACCACCAGCAATAATACCAGTACCTTCTTTAGCAGGAAGCATCAAAACTTTGCTTGTGCCATATTTTCCAATTGTTTCGTGAGGAATTGTTCCGTTAACAATGTTGATTTTAACCATGTTTGTTTTTGCTTGCAATGTTGCTTTATCAATAGCTGCTGGAACTTCTTTTGCTTTACCTGTTCCAATTCCAACATTTCCTTTTCTATCGCCAACAACAACTACGGCAGAAAATCTCATAGTTCTTCCGCCTTTAACAACTTTTGTTACGCGGCGAACAGAAACTAAAACTTTGTCAAATTCGCTATCTTCACGAGGTTTTCTCTCGCGTCTGTCTTGCCTTCTGTCTTTTTTGAAATCATCTCTTCTTTTCTTTTCGTCTTTTACGATTTCGTTATTGACTTCAGTTTCAACAGCAGGTTGTACATTTTCATTTAATTCTTCGCTCATATTTCCTCCTAAAACTCAAGGCCAGCTTCTCTAGCTGCATCTGCAAGAGCTTCTACTCTTCCAGTATAGAGATAGCCACCTCTGTCGAATACAACGGATTTGATATTTTTATCAAGTGCTCTTTTAGCAACAGCTGCTCCAACAACTTTAGCTTGTTCTGTTCTGTTTTTGCCTGACAATTCTTTTTCAAGAGATTTATCAAGTGTTGATGCTTGAACAAGGGTTACGCCTTGTGTATCATCTATAATTTGAGCATAAATGCCGTTTAAACTGCGATAAACTGCAAGTCTTGGAGTTTCAGTTGTGCCAGAAACTTTATTTCTTATGCGCAAATGTCTGTTTTTTCTAATTTGATTTTTATTTGCTCTACTAATCATATGTTTACTCCTTATTTCTTACCTTTACCAGCAGCTTTACCTTGCTTCAAGATGACAACTTCATTTTCATATCTTACGCCATAACCGTGATATGGTTCAACTGGTCTAAGATTTCTAATGTTAAGTGCAACTTGTCCGACTTTTTGTTTGTCAATACCGCTAATTTTAATATCGTTAGCAGTTGGGCATTCAATTTTTACGCCCTCTGGCTCAATAACTTCAATAGGGTGTGAAAAACCTAAGTTTAACACAAGTTTATTGCCAGATTTTGAAGCTTTATAACCAACGCCTTTAATTTGAAGATTTTTAACAAATCCTTCTTTAACACCAGTTACCATATTAGCAATAAGTGCTCTATAAAGACCGTGTTTTGCTTTTACTTCATTTTCATCATTTTTTCTAGTTAATGTAATAACATTGTTGTCAACATTAACATTAACTGAATCAAATTCTTGTGATAGCGTTCCCAAAGGTCCAGTTACAGTAATTTTGTTGCCTTCAACAACTGCACTAACACCTGCTGGTAGAGTAATTGGATTTCTTCCTATTCTTGACATATCACCCTCCTACCACACATAAGCAAGAACTTCTCCGCCAACTTTGGCTTCTCTTGCTTGTTTATCTGTTAAAATTCCTTTGTTTGTAGAAATTATTGAAATTCCTAATCCATTAATAACTCTTGGAAGTTTATCTGCGCCTGCATATATTCTTAAACCAGGTTTTGAAACTCTTTTAAGTCCATAAATAACGCTGTTTCCATTTTCATCATATTTGAGTGAGATATTAAGGAATTTTCCTTCTTTTGTTTCAACAATTTCAAATGATTTAATATAGCCTTCATTTACAAGAATTTCTGAAATAGTTTTCTTTTCTTTAGAAAGTGGAACTAAAACACTTTCGTGTTTAGCTGTTATTGCATTTCTCATTCTTGTCAACATATCTGCTATAGGGTCAGTAACTACCATATCTTCCTCCCTACCAACTAGCCTTTTTTACGCCAGGGATTTCACCCTTATTTGCTTTCTCACGGAAGCAAACTCTGCAAAGGCCGTATTTCTTCAAAACTGAGTGAGGACGTCCACAAATTGTGCAACGTGTATATTCACGAGTTTTGTATTTTTGAGTTCTTTGTTGTTTTTGTTTTAATGCTGTTTTTGCCATATCTATCTCCTATCTTTCCCTGAAAGGCATTCCAAGTGCTTCAAGAAGCGTTAATGCCTCGGAGTCTGTTTTAGCGGTTGTAACGATTAAAACGTCTAAACCTCTGATTTTTTCAATCTTGTCATAATTGATTTCAGGGAAAATAAGTTGTTCTTTAATTCCGAAAGCATAATTTCCATGACCATCAAATGATTTTCTGGAAAGGCCCCTAAAATCTCTAACTCTTGGAAGAGCAATAGCTGTTACTCTATCAAAGAATTCATACATTCTCTTTCCACGAAGTGTAACTTTTGCTCCAATTTTCATACCTTGACGAACTTTAAAGTTAGAAATAGCTTTTTTAGCTGTTGTAGCAACTGGTTTTTGTCCAGAAATTGCTGCAAGTTCATCAACTGCTATGTTGAAACTCTTAGAGTTATCTTTAACATCACCAAGTCCCATATTTAAAACAATTTTTTCAAGTTTTGGAACTTCATTTATATTTTTGTATCCGCCCAACTTCATAAGTTCAGGAGCGATTTCTTTAACATATTTTTCTTTTAATCTATTTTCTGCCATAGTCTTATCCCTCCTCTACTTCGCTCTTAGCTTCTTTTGCTTTTGGAGCGGCTTTTTTAGCTGGAGCTTTCTTTTCTGATTTTGCAGTTTCTTTAGAATCTTTTTTAACTGCTTTTGCGTATGCTTTATCTAAACTAGCACCACATTTTTTGCAAACTCTTGCATTTTTTCCATCAACATCTTTGTGTGCAACTCTTGTTGCTTTTCCGCAAGCAGAGCAAACAACCATAACATTAGATGCATCGATTGGGTGTTCTGATTTGATAATTCCGCCTTTATCTTGAGCTGATCTAGGCTTTTTGTGCTTTGCAAGCACATTTACATCTTCAACAACAACCCTATTTGTTTTTGGAGAAACTTCTAAGACTTTGCCTTTTTTACCATTATCTTTTCCTGCGATAACAACTACTGTATCACCTTTTTTAATATTCATCTTAATTTTCCTCCTATAAAACTTCCGGTGCAAGTGAAATTATCTTCATATAGTTTTTATCACGAAGTTCTCTTGCAATAGGTCCGAAAATACGTGTTCCTTTTGGTTGTTTTTGGTTATCAATAATAACTGCTGCATTGTCGTCAAAACGAATATGTGAACCATCTGGACGTCTTAAACCTTTTGATGTTCTAACAATAACTGCTTTAACAACATCACCTTTTTTAACAACGCCACCAGGTATAGCTCTTTTAACTGAAGCAACAATAACATCACCAATGTTTCCGCTGCGTCTGTATGAGCCACCAAGCACTCTGATGCACATAATTTGTTTTGCACCTGTGTTATCAGCAACTTTTAATCTTGTTTGAGGTTGTATCATATTCTTACACTCCTTCTACTTCGCTTTCTCAACGATGCGTGTTACTCTGTGATATTTATCTTTACTTAAAGGTCTAGTTTCTTGAATTTCAACTGTATCTCCAAGTCCACAGATATTGCCTTCGTCGTGAGCTTTATATTTTTTAGTTTTCTTAACAACTTTGTTATAGATTGGGTGTTTTTTATTTTCAACAACAGATACAACTACAGTTTTATCCATCTTTCCCGCACTAACAACAACGCCTTGTCTAAGTGGTCTTCTATTTCTGATTTCTTTTTCCATAACCTTTCTCCTTACCCATTAACCTTTTTAAGTTCTCTTTCACGGATAACTGTTTTAACTCTAGCAATTTCTTTCTTTAAATTATGAAGTTGCATTGGGTTTGTTAAGTTTCCTGTTGCATGTGAGAAGCGAAGATTAAAGAGTTCTGCTTTGAGTTCTTGTTCTTTAGAAACTAACTCTGCATCTGTTAGGCTCTTAATGTCTTTTATTTTCATACGCTAGCACCACCTTCGTTTATATTTTCTTCCCTTTTAATTACTTTTGTTTTGCAAGGAAGTTTGTGTGAAGCAAGCCTTAATGCTTCTCTTGCTGTTGCTTCTGGAACGCCAGCAAGTTCGAATAAAATTCTGCCTGGTTTTACAACAGCAACCCAGAATTCTGGTGAACCTTTACCACTACCCATTCTAGTTTCAGCAGGTTTTTTAGTAACAGGTTTATCTGGGAATATTTTAATCCAAACTTGACCGCCTCTCTTTGTGTATCTTGTCATAGCGATACGAGCTGCTTCAATTTGATTTGATTTAATCCAACATGGTTCTGTTGCTACAAGTCCAAATTCGCCATAAGCAAGTTTGTTTCCTCTAGTTGCAACGCCTGTCATTCTACCACGATGAACACGTCTTCTTTTGACTCTTTTAGGCATTAACATTAGTTTATACCTCCTTTGTCTTGTTTTGCACCCTTAGTTAAAATTTCGCCTTTATAAATCCAGCATTTAACACCAAGTTTGCCATAGTTTGTGAATGCAGATGATACGCCATAGTCGATATCTGCTCTTAATGTATGGAGTGGCAATGAACCTTCCATATATGATTCAGTTCTTGCAATAGTGTTAGCACCATCAACAACACCGCTAACTTGAACCTTGCAACCTTTAGCGCCAGATTTCATAACCCTTTGCATTGCAGATTTTAATGCTCTTCTGAATTGAACACGTTTTTCAAGTTGGCTAGCGATTGAATCAGCAACCAATTTTGCGTCTAAATCAGGTTTTTTGATTTCTCTAATATTAACAACCAAATTTTTTGTTGGTCCGATAATCTTAGAAATTTCTTTCTTTATTTCTTCAACGCCAGCACCTTTAACGCCAATAAGCATTCCAGGTCTGCCTGTGTGAAGGTTTACAGTAACTTTTGTTGCTGTTCTTTCAATTTCAATTTTTGAAATTGCGCAATTATGATATTTCTTGTCAATAAATTTTCTGATTTTGTCATCTTCTAAAATGTATTTAGCAATATCTTGCTTATTAGCATACCAAGATGATTCCCAACCTTTATTGACACCTATTCTAAGCCCGACTGGACTAACTTTTTGTCCCATATTACTTAGCCTCCTTACTGTCGAGAATAATTGTTATATGACTTGTTCTCTTAAGCATTCTGTCTGCTCTACCTCTAGCACGAATATTTAATCTCTTCATTGTAGGTCCTGGGCAAGCATATGCTTCTGCAACATAAAGGTCGCTTCTATTCATTCCTTTGTTATTTTCTGCATTAGCAATAGCTGATTTTAAAAGTTTCAAACTTACTGCTGCTGCTTCTTGTGGCATGTTAGCAAGTATAGCAACTGCTTCTTCTGCGCCCTTATTTCTAACGCAATCTAAAACGATTCTTACTTTTGATGGGCTCATTCTAACATATTTAACTTTAGCGAATGGACGAGTGTCTTTATTTGCTTGTCTTTTTTCTGCTTTTTCTCTAATTCTTGTTGCCATTTCTTTGCCTCCTAATTCTTAGCCTTCATAGCAGCAACTTTACCGCCTGAGCTCTTTTGTCCTGCATGGCCTTTGAAGTTTCTAGTTGGTGCAAATTCACCAAGTTTGTGTCCAACCATTTCTGCTGTGCAGTATACAGGAACGTGTTTTTTGCCATTGTAAACTGCAAATGTTGTTCCAACAAATTCTGGATAGATAACAGATGCTCTTGACCAAGTTTTGATTGGTTTTTTATTTCCACTCTTATTGTTTTCTTCAACTCTCTTTAAGAGTTTTTCAAAAACATATGGACTTTTCTTTAATGATCTACTCATACTTTCCTCCCTTACTTAGCCCTTTTAACAATCAATCTGTTAGATGATTTGTTTCTCTTTCTTGTCTTCAATCCAAGTGCTGGTTTACCCCAAGGAGTAACTGGTGATTTCATACCAACAGGACTCTTACCTTCACCACCGCCGTGTGGGTGATCGTTAGGGTTCATAACAACACCACGGACTTCTGGGCGTTTACCCATATGTCTGCTTCTTCCTGCTTTACCTAATGAAACAAGTTCGTGGTCAGGATTTGAAACAGTTCCGATTGTTGCCTTGCAATTTGCAAGAATCTTTCTCATTTCACCGCTTGGAAGGCGAACAGTTACATATTTTCCTTCCCTAGCCATTAATTGGACTTCAACACCTGCTGACCTAGCAAGTTGTCCACCTTTTCCAGGTTGTAATTCAATATTGTGGATAACTGAACCAACTGGAATCAATTCAAGTGGTAATGCGTTACCAACTTTAACTTCTGCATCAGCGCCTGACATTAATACTTCACCAACTGTAAGTCCGATAGGTGCTAAGATATATCTCTTTTCGCCATCAGCATAGTTTAAAAGTGCGATGTATGCAGTTCTGTTTGGGTCATATTCAATAGAAACAACTTTTGCAGGAATTCCATCTTTGTTTCTTTTGAAATCGATAATTCTATATTTTTGTCTATTTCCGCCACCTTGATGTCTAACTGTGATTTTGCCTTGAGCATTTCTTCCAGCGTTCTTTTTCTTAACTGCAAGAAGGCTTTTTTCTGGCTTTCTAGTTGTAACTTCTTCAAAAGTTGCAGTTGTTAGAAATCTTTGAGCAGCGCTTGTTGGATTATGTTTTTTTATAGCCATTTCTATTTCTCCTTATTAAGATAAACTTTCGAAGAAGGCAATTGGCTTAGACTCTTTTTTAAGGGTTACAATAGCTTTTTTGTAATCGCTAGTTTTGCCAACAGTTCTTCCCTTTTTTGTATTTTGACTTTTTTCTTGACCTTTAACGTTCATTGTATTTACTTTTTCAACTTGAACTTTAAAGATTTCTTCAACAGCTTTTCTGATTTCTACTTTTGTTGCTTGTTTTGCTACAACAAATGTGTAAACCTTATCGCTGATTTTTGCATAACTCTTTTCTGATAAAAGAGGTTTTTTAATTACTTCATATGCGTTCATTAGTTGTATGCCTCCTCTAATGATTTTACAGCCGCTTTAGTTAAAACAACTGTTTTGTTAGCAACAACATCGTATGTTGAAAGAAGTTCAGCAATTTGAAGTTCTACATTTTGAATGTTGTTTGCTGCTCTTACACCATCAGCATTTGGAACATCAGTTACAACAACTACTTTATTGTCAAGTTTGAATGCATCTAAGAATTTTTGAACTTCTTTTGTTTTTGCAGCATCAAGTTTGAATTCGTCAATAAAGATAATGTCGTTTTGAGCAAGTTTTGCAGATAATGCAGATGCGAATGCAATTTTCTTAACTTGTTTGTTAACTTTCTTTGAAAAGTCTCTTGGCTTTGGAGCAAATACTACGCCGCCGCCTTTGTATTCTGGTGATTTTGTAGAACCGTGTCTTGCTCTACCTGTGTGTTTTTGTCTGTAAGGTTTTTTAGCGTGTCCTCTAACTTCACTACGAGTAAGAGTTGATTTTGTTCCTTGTCTTTGATTTGCATTGTATGCAACAACTACTTCGTGAATTAATGGTTCGTTATATGCAACATCAAATACGTTTTCTGGAAGTTCAATTTCTCCAATTTCCTTAGCGGACATATCGTATAATTTTGATTTCATATCTTTTGCCTCACCTTTTAAGCCTTAACCGCTTCTTTAATCATTACGATTGAACCTTTAGGACCTGGAACACAACCTTTGATTAAAAGGATATTCCTGTCTGCATCAACCTTAACAACTTCAAGATTTTGGATTGTGACATTTTCATAACCATATCGACCTGGCATTTTTTTGTTTTTAAACACTCTTGATGGTGTTGAGTTAGCACCCATAGAACCAACTTCTCTATGAACAGGGCCAACACCGTGTGTCATTTTTAAGCGGTGAGCATTCCATCTTTGGATATTTCCTGTAAATCCTCTACCTCTTGTTCTTCCTGAAACATCAACCATATCTTTTTCTGCAAAGATATCTGCTTTAATTTCAGCACCGATTTCATAATCGTTAGAATTTTCAAATTTGAATTCTTTCAAAATTTTTGAAGGTTCAACATTTGCTTTTTTGAGTAATCCAAGAACTGGTTTGTTTACTCTGTTTTCTTTTGTTTTGCTGAATGCAACAACAACTGAATTGTAACCTTCTTTTTCTGTTGTCTTCTTTTGGACAACATAGCATGGACCAGCTTCAACAACTGTTACTGGAACAACCAAACCTTCAGGCGTGAAGATTTGTGTCATGCCGAGTTTTTTACCTAATATAGCTTTTTTCATTATATCTTCTCTCCTTAAAGTTTAATTTTGACGTCAACGCCTGCTGGCAAGTCAAGTTTCATAAGCGATTCAATCGCCTTTTGTGTTGGACTATACACATCAATCATTCTCTTGTGAGTTCTGCACTCAAATTGTTCACGGCTATCTTTATCTTTGTGTGGTGAACGAATGACTGTAACCACTTCTTTGTCTGTTGGAAGTGGAATAGGTCCTGCTACCTTAGAGCCATTTTTATTTGCTGCATCAATAATTCTTGTGCAAGCTTGGTCCAATAAAGCATGGTCATAGGCTTTAAGTTTGATTCTCATTTTTTGCGATGCCATTTTAAAATCCTCCTGTCTTAATCTATTTAACCCCGTTAGCGACTTCGTTCTTATGTTTGCCAGTATCAATCAAGTTGACTTTGCACGCCATTTAACTAATGAATAATTGCATCTGATTGTTTATTTTATTATTATTTATACAACGATGCCGTGTGTGTCGCGCCAATACTCAAAAAAAATTAACGAATTTTTGCGGGGCGCGAAAATCTAAGTTTTCACTAGTCCACATAAGTTCTCCCACCTTGCGCTCGCTTAGCAATTTGAGTAACCTTATGCTTCGCCCATTCGTATTAGCGAATTGATAATACAACATTTTTTAGTCAAAGTCAACTATTTTTCGAAAAAAAGTTTAAAAATTTTTATAACTTGTTCCAACCTGAATATAATTAATAATGATTATAGAACAAATAAAAAGTATTATATATATAATAAAATAATTTGACTTTTTTTAAATTTACTATTGACAAAGAAAATTGTTTATCATATAATAATCCCCGAATAAGGAGTTGTATTATGGCAAAAACGTTTGTAGTTCGTTGGACCGATAGCAATGGCAATGTTCACGAAACAGAAATGTCTGCTAATTTAAATAAAGATGAAGAAATAGAAAACGAAACAGAAAACGAAGAAACTTCAACTGAAGAAACTTCAACTGAAGAAACTTCAACTGAAGAAAGTTCTGATGTCTCTTATACTTATGTTGATTCACAAGGCAACATTCATTATTTATCACGCGCAGAAGCGGAAGAAATGGGCTTAATTACAAAAGAAGAACAAACTCAAAACAACCCATTCCAAGATCTTGCAAATCAAACAGATGCTGGAAGGCATTCTGATAATGAAGCCGAATTAGAACAACAAGAAGAAACAACAGGTTCATTAAATAAAGAACAAGAAGAAAAAACTGATGAAACTGAATCAGCTTATGATGGTCAAGAAGGCGCAAATCCAGGAAACACAGAAACAGGCACGGAAACAGGCACATTTGATAACATAAACAATCTTTCTCGTTCAGGAGTCGAAGTATCAACTTATATCCACGCTGCTCTTGGCATCGCAGTCGGCCTTACAGCTGTTGCATTGGTTATCAAAGGTTTAGTTCAACACGGAGTTAACCCAACAACAACACAAAGGCACAGAGAAACAAAAATTAACGCACAATCAAAAAGATATTTCGCAGTTAAATCTCAATATAAAAAACAAGAAGAATTTATGTCTGCTAAAACAGATAGAAGGCAAACAAGCATTGCGAAAGATATTAACAAAGTTGAAAAGAAAATTGGCAAAGGCAAAGTTTCAAATAAAAACAATCTTAATTTGGTTAGAGCTTTCTCAAAAGGTAGCGTAAATAAAAGATATTATAAAAATAATGTCATCGGTGACGCTGTATATGATAAGAAAACATTAAAAGAACATAGAAGCGCAATCAACGATGAAACAAAAATTGCTAACTTGTCATCTAAAAAGCAAACAAAAGCAAGAAGTGCAAAGATTAACAAATTAAAGGAACAACAAGAAGAAAAAATTAAAAACGTTTCTTTAGGAACAACAAGTTCAAGCATTCACTATGCTGCTAAATTGCCTAATATGTATAGCGATATGTCAGCAGTAAGAAATAAAGAAGTTAACCCACTTTACATTCATCGTGCAATAACAGATAGAGAAAATTTAAACAAAGTTCTTGATAAAGCACACAAAGCACTTCCTTATGCAGACAAACAAATTAAAATTTGCAAAATTGATATGTATAACACTGATGGCGACCATTTGATGTCACTTAATGGCTCATTTGATAATAACATCGGATATCAAGTTGTAAAAGCGGCACTTATAAAAGAAGTTAAAGAATTAAAAGCTCAATGCCCTGAAATTGCAATCGTTGATGTAAAAGAAAGCGTTGAAGGAAGAAAGACTGAACACAGTCAAAAAGAATACAACTTGAATGTTGATAATTCTGAAAATAATATTGCAGACTTTAGTAATGAAGTTGAAAAAGCAGATAAAACATTAAATAAATTTGATGCTTTGTATAATAAAACAAAAGTCACAAATGACTTATCCCTATAACTCGCAAAGCCAGTAAAAAATCATGCCAAATAGCATGATTTTTTATTTCATAATATTTACAAATTATTTTTTACTTTTTTTGCGTTGACTGATTGGAAAAAATCCAAATAAGCCAGAAACAATTCCGCCTATTGCAAGAAGATATGCTCCAATTGCAGGTGCACTAGTTGCGCTTGCTAATCCGCCAAGTGAAGCTGAATAGTCGTTTGCAAATACGCAAATCAAAACAAATGCAATTATAGCACAAACAACAGATAAAGCGCTGGTTACCATTTTAAGTTGATTTACTCTAGCAACATTGCTAAGTTGTAAAGCAGCCAAGATTAATGTTACACAAGCAAAAATAACTGTCATAATAGCAAATGCCATACACGCTCTGGATAAATCGCTTGTTTCAGTGAAGGACTCACTTTCAAACAAAGTTGTTGTTGAAGTTGTGCTTGCGCCAGCAACTGTTGCTGTAACTTGCATATATGCAATGAACAAACCTGTTAATGCAAGAGCCACACCAACTAAAACTACTGCAAATAATATCCAATTTTTTGCATTTTTCATATTTTCCCTCCTTATTAGATTTCGGGAAAATTATACTAAAATTCACTGATATTTCAAAATAAAAATAATGGTTTTTAAATTTGATATATGTAATATATTGTCTTATTTAAGTAGTATCTGCAATAATATATACACTTTGCCCTTTATACAGCATAGTTTTTGGAGGCGGAAGTTGAGCAGTTACAAATCCCCCTTCACCCTGAATTTCAAAATTTAAACCCAAATTTCTAAGTTCAACACAAGCATCAGTTAAACTTTTTCCAACAATGTTTGGCATTTCTATATTTTTTTCTAAAGCAACATAATTTGGGTCATCTGGCTGAATGTCCTTCAATTTGATAATTGAAGCAAAAATTTCCTTTGCGTAAGGCGAAGCAACGATGCTGCCATAATATGCCCCTGTCCCAGGTTCATCAACGACTATTAAAACAATGTATTCTGGATTTGATGCTGGATATGTTCCACAAAAACTTGATATATATGTTCCCGCAATCTTGCCATCTTCATATTTTTGAGTTGTGCCAGTCTTCCCCCCAATTTCATATCCTTCCAAAAATGTATATTTTCCAGGCTTTGAAACTGTTTCTTCAAGCATATCGTTGATAATATCTGAAACTTCTTTTGAAATAACTTGATTTACAACTGTTGGCGTATTTTCTTCAACGATAACTCCATCATCGGAATATATTTTAGACACCATATAAGGCTGCATCAATTTTCCACCATTTACGCAAGCGGAAATAGCGGTTATAAGTTGTAGCGGCGTTACAGCAATCGCTTGCCCAAAGCCCATACGCGCCAAATCCACATTTTGCACATTGTCTTTGTTCATTATTATTCCACTTGACTCGCCTAAAAAATCTATTCCCGTCTTTTCGCCTAAGCCAAATTTATCAAAATATTCATACATCCTGTCTAAGCCCATTCTGAGAGCCAAGGTTGTAAAAACTGTATTGCAAGAATTACATAATCCATCGGTCAAATCTTCACTTCCGTGCCCAACGGATTTCCAACATTTTATCTTTTGACCATCAACGATATTATATCCAGGGCAATAAAAATGGTCAGACAGATGAGCAACATCAGCATTCAATGCGCTAGCCATAGTTAAGATTTTAAAAGTCGAACCTGGCTCATAAACACTCACAATCGCCTGATTTTTCATCATCTCCATCAAAGCGTTTACATCATCACGCGGAACATCATTCAAATCAAAGCTGGGTTTAGAGCTCATTGCAAGTATTTCGCCTGTATTTGGATCCATAACTATTGCTGTGGCACTCTTTGCCTTTTGCTCAATCATCAGTTTTTCAAGCGTCTGTTCAACTGCAAGTTGAATATTGACATCTATTGTCATCTCAATGTTAAAACCTGCAACTGATGGCACATAAGAAGTCAAACTGTTATATATTTGTTTTCCTTGCAAGTCGCTTTGAACAAGCGAATAGCCAGCAACCCCCTTTAAGATATCGTTATAATATGCTTCCAAACCCGCTTGTCCAACATTATCTATGCTTGTAAATCCGATTAATTGAGTCATCAAATTGCCATAAGGATAATATCTGCTATTGCTCTCAGACAAATAGACCCCCGACAGGCCTTTGTTGTAAATAGCGATGGCATTTTCTTTCTCCACTTGCATTTTTATAAGCACTTCACTGATGTTTACATTGCTGACTTTTTCAAAAGTTTTCATATAATCAAGGGATAAGATTTCAGACAACACTTTGGCAGTGTTTGCCGCATCTTTGACTTCTCTCCCCCTAACATAAATATCGTAAGTCGTATAAGAAATAGCGAGCGCTGCGCCATTTCTGTCTTGAATGGTTCCCCTTTCCGCGGAAACTGGCAGGTCGCGAGTCCATTGCTCTGTGGCCTTCATTTGGAGATAGCCCCCATTAATAACTTGGACATAAAACAATCTTACACAAATAATGCTCATTAAAATTGCTAAAATAATGACAACTGCCACTATGCGTTTTCTAAATTTATGCAAATTAAAAATATCCATGAACTTCTCCAAGGATATTTTATTAAATGACTATTCAAAAAATGATTAATTAGGCTTATTATAAGCTTTGAATTTCGTTTATGATGTCTTCGTGAGTAACATCATATTTTTCGTGCATTTCGATATATTCGTCTTGAATTTTGTTGATTGAGTTAAATTTCAATTCTGATTCATACAAGTCTGTTGGAGCAATAACATTAGCCATAGCAGCATAAATGCAAAACTCACCTATTGCCAAAGCACAATTAGCCAAACTTGATAAAATGCTTTTCTTATTTTCAATTTTATTTAACATTGTGTTTGCTGGATAATCTTTTCTAAAATCGTTTAATGTATACATAACTATCTCCTTTAATTCAATTAACTTTAACATCAAAATGAGTTGTTGTCAATATGTATTTTTCAAAATTTTAATTTTAATTTTGACTTTTTAATTAATATAC
>URAC01000010.1 GCA_900545735.1 uncultured Bacillota bacterium
CACTTAAATCTTTTAACAAACATTCAATTTTATATTTGCTGTAATTATTTGAAATGTTTTCTATTTCTTTTTCAAATTGCTCTTTTGGGTAATTCATATTTTCATTTTATAGTATTTAATAATTTAAGTAAAGCAAATTGCAATTAATTTCTTGCATATTTTTTTTATATATAGTAAAATATTTTTATATATTGGAGATACTAAAACTAATGTCTAAAATTGCGAAGAAAAAACGAGAAAATATACATATTGAAAGATTTGAACCTTCTTTAGAGCAAGGGCTATCAAACGAACAAGTAAATCAACGCATCAAAGAAAAATTAATCAATAACACCAAACAAAAAACTTCAAAATCTTACTTAAAAATTTTTATTGAAAATATTTTCACCTATTTTAATATGATTTGGCTTGTAATATTTGTTGCTTTGCTTTTAGTTAAATCATATATCAACTTGCTGTTTATAGTTGTTATTTTGCTAAACACTTCCATCGCAATTTTTCAAGAAATTCGTTCAAAAAGGACAGTTGAAAAATTATCTATGATAACCTTGCCAAAAAGCAATGTTATTAGAAATGGCCAACAAATAGAAATAAATTCAGACCAAATCGTCCTAGACGATATAATTTGCTTGGAAATCGGCAATCAAATTCCAACTGACTCCATTGTGCTTTCAGGCTCTGTTGAAGTTAATGAAAGTTTATTAACTGGCGAAAGCCGACCAATCAAAAAACAAAAAGGCGAACAATTATTTGCAGGCAGTTTTATAACTAGCGGCAAATGTTTTGCGAGAGCAGATAAAATTGGCAAAGAAAGTTACATTCAGTCTATTGCTGCATCTGCAAAGAAATTTAAACAACCAAATTCAAATTTGTTTAGAGATTTAAACAAAATTATCAAGTGGATTGGCATTTTCATAATTCCTATTGGCGCATTAACCTTTATCAATAGTTACTATTGGTCTGGCCCAAGCACTTTACAAAAAGCAGTTGAAGTCACCTGCGGAAGTTTAACAGGAATGATTCCAGCGGGAATGTTCCTGCTTATTTCTGTCGCTTTGGCTGTTGGAGTTATAAAACTAGCACAAAAACGCACACTTGTTCAAGATATTTATTCCATTGAAATGCTTGCGCGTTCAAATGTTCTTTGTTTGGATAAAACTGGAACTATAACCGATGGAACAATGGCTGTTAAATCAACAAAAATGTATAACGCCAAAGAAGAAGAAATCAAGAATTTGATATCAAATGTCCTAGCTGCGCAAGACACTGCAAACAGCACTTCAAAAGCCCTTGTTAATTATTTTGGCAATACAAGCGATAAGAAAGTCTGTTACAACATTCCTTTTTCGTCGGATAGAAAATTTACTGCAACTTGCTTTGAAGGCTTTGGAACTTGTGTTTTTGGTGCCAGCGAATATATAAAAGCAAAGATATCTGAGGAAATGTTCCAAGATATCAAATTGGCTACATCTCAAGGATACAGAGTTTTGGTTGTTGCAACTTCAAATAAAATTATATCAAAAGACGAATTGCCAAATGACCTTGTTGCCAATGCCATAATTATAATTGAAGACACTATAAGAAAAGATGCTGTTGAAACAATTAATTGGTTTAAAGAAAACGGCGTTGAAATAAAAATAATTTCTGGAGATGACCCTGAAACTGTAAGTTCTATTGCTAAGCGCGTTGGAGTTAGAAACGCTGAACAATTTATAAATCTTGAAGGAATGTCTATTGAAGAAGTTAAAAAAGTTGCTGAAAAATACACTGTTTTTGGCAGAGTTACACCAGAACAAAAGCACGCAATTATTCAACAATTAAAATTAAAGAATGTTGTTGCAATGACTGGCGATGGAGTAAATGACACCCTTGCACTTAAAGAAGCGGATTGTTCTATTGCTATGGCTGATGGCAGCGAAGTTGCGAGAAATATTTCACATCTTGTTTTGTTGGACAGCCAATTTTCAACATTGCCAATGGTCGTTGAAGAAGGCAGAAGAGTTATCAACAATGTTCAAAAATCTTCTACCCTATTTTTGATGAAAACTGTTATGATAATTCTTTTGTCCGTAATACTTTTAGCATTAAGAGTTAAATACATATTTGAGCCAAAAAATATGTTCTTACTAGAATTTTTTGTAATTGGCTTGCCTTCCTTCTTCTTGGCACTTCAACCCAACAAAAAATTAATACAGGGCGATTTTATTCCGTATGTTTTAAAACGAAGTTTGCCTTATGGCTTGTTATTGCTGTTTAATGTCTTGGCTGTTGTTGTGCTTCAAGAAACAAATTGCATTCTTGCCAGCGAAGCAGTAACAGCAGCAACTATTGCTATGACTGTTTGCGGATTTTTAAATTTGGTTTCATTATGTATGCCATTTACAAAAATCAAAACAGCTGTTTGCACATTCTCTCTTGCAGGCATTATTTGCGGAACAGTGTTCCTTCCAATGTTTATTGGCTTAATCGATATTTCAGCAACTGTATTAAAAGTTTGTTTAGTTCTCTTCCTAATAAGCTTATTAGCGCATATAATTGCTATCAATATAACAATTTTACATCGTAGAAAAAAGGCATATAAAAAGTGAAAATCAAAAAAATCGAACTTAATAATTATCGGAATTATTCCAATTTAAAATTGGAATTTTCTCCTGATGTCAATGTTATTGTTGGCAATAATGCACAAGGAAAGACCAATCTGCTTGAAGCAATTTTCTTTTCAGCGATAGGAAAATCATTGAGGACTAACAAAGAAAACGACCTTATAAAATGGCAAGAAAACAATGCCAAGATTAAAACTGAAATTGAAAAGAAATTTGGCAAAAGCACGATAGAAATAATACTTTCAAATTCAAGCAAAAAAACCGTTAGAATAAACAACATTCCAATCAAAAGAATTGGAGAATTGTTGGGCGAATTGCGATGCGTTTACTTCTCCCCTGACGAACTTAAACTCATAAAAGAAAGCCCTGAAGATAGGCGTAGATTTATGGATATAGACATTTCCCAAACATCTAAAACATATTTTTATTTGCTTGGAAAATATGAAAAAATACTTGCTAGCCGAAACAAACTTTTGAAGAACTATAAAGACAAAATCAAAATTATTAAAACCACGAAAAGTTACAAATTAATCAAAGATGAACAAAATATTCAAAACAGCGAAGAATTAAAAACAATGCTAGAAATCTATGATGTGCAATTAGCAGAAACTGCAAGCAAAATCATAGTTTATAGGCAAAATTTTGTTGAAAGTTTATCACCTTTTGCAACAAAAGCGCACTTGTTTTTGTCCTCAAACGAAGAAACTTTAAAAGCAAAATATCAAACTGATTTTGACTTGAACACTGAAGAGATAGACTTGAAAGAAAAGGAAAAGTTATATAATTTAGTTTTGCTAGATTTGTATAAACAAAATTTTGAAAAAGACGTCTATTTAAGTCACACAAGCATTGGCCCACATAGAGATGACATCGAAGTTTTAGTTAATGATATTGATGTAAGAAATTTTGGCTCACAAGGTCAACAAAGAACAGCAGCACTATCTCTCAAACTTGCCGAAATCGAAATTATTCGCAATCAGACAGGCGAAACGCCAGTTTTAATACTCGATGATGTGCTTAGCGAACTAGATTTGAATAGAAGAAAAAAATTATTAAAATTTTGCTCACTTTGTCAAACATTTATAAGCAGCACAGATGTTGATGAAAGTTTAGAAAATGCTAGAATTATAAAAATTGAAAAAGGAAAAGCCGTTTAGTTAAACATCTTTTCCTTTAATTTTTTGCCACTTTTAAAAATTGGGACTATTTTTTGCATCGACACTTCTTTTCTATTTGTTATTGGATTGTAATATTCCCGTTCTTGAACAACTTTTGATTCAAATCTGCCAAATCCAGAGATATACACCTTTTCTCCGCGTTTCAAGACTTCGGAAATCAACTCAGTTATTGCATCAACGCACATCTTGCATTCCTTGCTTGTCAATGTCGTTCTTTCTCGCGTTTGTTTTATCAGTTCATTTTTATTCATAATATAAATTTTAACAATATAATTGATTTTTAAACATCTATTTTAAAACTTCATCATCAAGGCTTTTAATCCTAAACTTCAACCTTAATAAACTCAATTTATCACCATAAGGAATATATTTCAGCTCATCACTTGTAAAAATTGGCAAAATGATTAATGAAAAAGCATATATCAAAACTGCCGCTACGCCTGCAAAAATGAAACTTAAATTAGCGCTTGTAATTAGTTTTAATAAATTATATATGCCAATCATAATTGAAATTGCAATTCCGCTTGCCAAAAAGATGCTAGCCCCCCTTTTAGCGTTCACCTCAAAAGGAATATGCCCTTTTAATGAAATCAAATTCAAGCCGCTAGACAATATATAACACATAATTGAAGCCACTGCTGCGCCATAAATATTCATTGGCGAGGCAACTAAATAAATCGTCAATATGATTTTAATAGCCCCAGCAAATGCCAAATTAATTAGCGGGACAAAACTCTTTCCCGAAGCCTGCATAATTGCTGTTGAAACTTGCAAAAACGATATAGTCAAGATGTTTATAGCTGACATTTTAAGCAAATAACTGGCAATTTTTAGCGTTTCAACATCAGTTGCGTGAGGATATAAAATCGACATAATGTTTTTTGAAAACAAAATGTAAACTAATATGCAAGGCACAGATATAACTAAAATAATTTTTAAACAAGTGGACACCGAAGATGTTATCTTTTCCCCTTTTTCATTCTGATAGGCTATTGCAGGCAAGATTGCAACAGATATTGCAAGCGCAGCAACAGTTGGGAAATTTATAAGTGAGTTCACCATTCCTGAATACACTCCAAACAAAGATGTTGATTGCGCACTTGTATATCCACTTGAAAGAAGCAGATTTATCACTAAAAAACTGTCTATTGCAAGAATTAATGGCAATATTAAACTATTCAAAGTTATAGGAAAACTTCTTTTTATTAGCAGCCAAAAATCGTGCCAAAAGCCATATTTAATTCCAGGCTCAATCAAGTCAATTTTTATTTTTTTAACAAAATAAGTTATCAAAAGATATATCAAAGATAAAACTTCGCTGATTGCAATTCCTAATAACGCGCCAAGCACGCCATAAGCAATTCCTCTATTTACAAACAAGCCTGCAAGAATTAAACCTAGAACTAGTTTTACAACTTGCTCTATAATTTGCGAAATGGCTGTTGGATACATAATTTGATAGCCTTGAAAATATCCACGAAAAGCGGTCAAAAGCGACGCAAAAACAAGTGCTATAGAAACGGCTATATAGCCGAGTGAAGCTGACGAATTGCCTTGAATTGTTGCTATATATTCATTAAAAAAAACAAAGACAATGGAAAAAATGCCCGATAAAATAAAAAGCATTAAAAAGGAAATGAGCAGAAATCTTTTTGCCCTTTCAGTTTCTCCTCTTGCCCTGCATTCAGCAACTATTTTAGATAACGCAACAGGAATTCCCCCGCTAGAAATAATCAAAATCAACGAATAAACTGGAAATATAAGTTGATAAACGCCTATACCCTCGCTTCCTAAAATATTAGATAAAGGTACTCTATAAAAAGCGCCCAAAAGTTTGCATATAATTCCAGCAACAAGCAATATAAAAGCACCACCTAAAACTTTTGATGTATTTTGTTTGCTTTTACCTTTGCTTTTACTAACCTTATACATACAATTAGTTTATTTATTTTTACACTTTATATTCAATAATTTTTATGCTGGCGTTATAATCATTCTTTCACCAATTTGTCTAGCGTGATAAAAGCCTCCAAAAGAATCAAATCTTCTTCGCGCTAAAATCTCTCTTGCTTTTTCAATATAAGCAGGATTAAATCTTACAGATATGCCACAAGATACATTTATTTGCCTTGGCGTTGAAATTATCATCACATTAACGCCATAAGACCGCAAAATGTTAGCAAAATTTATAGTTTCTGTCCTTGCCCTAAAAGCCGCAATCATATATTCCATAATTTCCCCCTTTCACAAAAAGTTTTTCTATATCACTATATTGATTAAAGGAAATAAATGTTATTTTCTTGAAGGGGGAAAAATGATTTACTTAGATAATGGAGCAACAACTAGAAAAAAGCCATATTCAGTTGTATCAGCCCTTCTTGATGGTGCGACAAAATACAGTGCCAACCCAGGAAGAAGCGGCCATAGAGCCAGTTTAGAATGTGCTATGGAGATTGCTAGCACGCGACAAACTTTGCAAGAATATTTTGGCGTTAGCAGATTGGAAAATGTGATTTTTACATCAGGCTGCACAGAAAGTTTAAATTTGGCAATTTTAGGAACCGCTCGTCAAGGCGGACACGTCATTACGACAGCATTTGAACATAATTCAACATTAAGGCCTCTTTTTGAACTGGAACGCAAAGGCATTATTGAATTGACGATTGTTGAACCAAAAAACAAAGGCAAAATCACCCTTGACGATATCAAGAGTTGTATAAAACCCAACACATATATGATTTGCACAATCCACATTTCAAATGTTGATGGCGCGGAAAGTGATATCGACTTGATAGGCAAATTTTGCAAAGAAAATGGATATCTTTACTTAGTTGACGCGGCACAATCAGCGGGGCATAAACGCATAAATATGCAAAAACAAAATATCAACTTTTTAACCTTAGCTGGCCATAAAGGACTGTTTGGCTGCCAAGGCGTTGGTGCTTTGCTTATTGAAGGCGACACATTGCCAAGCCCTATAAAATTTGGCGGAACTGGAACTGAATCCATTTCTGTTTATCAACCTCACGAGCCACCAGAATGTTATGAATCTGGGACTATTGCAACTCCAAACATTTTAAGTTTAAATGCAGGCGTTAAATTTGTTAAAGAACACCAAAATGAAATATTTGAAAAGATGAAAAAACAAACAAAAATGCTGCTAAATGAGTTAAAAAAACTAAATCATATTAAAATTTATACAGATTTTAGCAATCTAAATGGCGTTGTTAGTTTCAACATTGATAACATAGATTCAACTGAAGTTGCTGAATATCTCAGCGAAAATTTTGATATTTGCGTTCGTGGCGGACTGCATTGCGCGCCACTCAAACATAAATTTCTTGGCACTCAAGGTCAAGGAACTGTTAGAGTTTCTCTGTCCTATTTTACAACGGATAAAGAAATTAAAATGCTTATAAATGCTTTAAAAACATATATCAAATTAATAGAAGCAAATTTTGCATAATTATAATATTTTTTGCATAATTATTTGTTAGATTTTATGCCATTATTGAAATTCTTTAATGCGTTTGACATAAATTCCATTTCATCTTTGTCTTCTTCTATTTTGATTTTTTTAGCATTGTCTATCAATTTGTTGATTAAAGTTTTAAAATCATATTTTTCCTTGAATAGATAAAATGCTAATGAGCCTGGAATTGTGTTCAATTCGTTCACAAACACTTTATGGCTGTCCTTGTCAATTAAAAAATCAATGCGGACAACGCCCTTGCAATCAAATTTTTTAAATAGCGAAATTGCCAAATCTTTAATCTCTTCTTCCATTTCTCTTGGAATTTTCATATTATTTTTGCTTTTATTTTCTGCCGCATCTTTTCTTTGCAAATATTTTTCATCAAAAGTCAAAAAATTATCTTTATGTTTAGGAAATTCAATGCTTGATGCCACTGCATAAGCGGAATTTCCCATAACCGCACAATTTACTTCTATATTTTTTTCAATAGATTTTTCGACCAATATTCTTCTATCATACTTGATTGCAACTTCAATACCAACTTCCAACTCATCTCTGTTTTTGCACTTTGAAATTCCAATAGAACTGCCTAAATTAGCAGGTTTTATGAACATTGGATAGCCAATTTCTTGTTCTAGCCTATCCATAAGCGTTTCAGGCTCTAATATGTAGTCTATTTTTTCAAAAAATGTGTATTCTGCTGTGTTAAAATTTGACGCTTTAATAACATCTTTCATAAAAATTTTGTCCATACAAAGCGCTGAAGACAGGCAAGAACAAGAGGTGTAAGGGATTCCACACATTGTCAAAAGCCCTTGCAAATTGCCATCTTCTCCGCTCCTGCCGTGACAACAAAGCACAGCACAATCAATTTTTACATTTTGTTTTAATTTTTTTATGCTATTTGTTTTGCTATTATTTTTAGTATTTAAATTTTCAACAATTTGAAATTCTTTTTCACCTTTAAAGTATATGTTATTAGTCTTCTTTGCAATGAACAATCTATCGTTTCCCGCAATCAAACTCGCTTCAAAAATGCCTTTATTTGACGGGTTAAAAGGCATAAAAGTTTGCAAATAGCAGAGTTTTTCGCCCACATAAATTTTATTTTGGCGTGAAATATACATAGGAATTACATTGAATTTTTCTCTATCAACATTTGATATCGCTTGCAGCCCTGTAATAATAGAAATATCGTGTTCGGCGCTTTTGCCGCCAAAAATAACTAAAACATTTTCTTTCATACAAACCTCTTTAAGTTTATATGAACTTTTTTAAACATTTGACAAAAAAAATAAGCGATTAAATCGCTTATTCTAACGAAATTATATAGTAATAAACAGGTTGACCGCCATAAATGCTTGTAACTTCGCAATTTGGATATTCTTGTTCTAGTTCAGAACGCAAAACTTCAGCTTCTTCTTCCGTTAAATCCTCTCCATAGAACAATGTTATATTGACTATGTCTTCATTTATCATCTTGGAAATCAATTCTTTTGTTGTTCCATTAACATCGTTGCCTTTTGCCAAGATTGCTTTATCGTCAAGGCCTATAATTTCACCAACAGAAAGGTCAAATCCATCAACGTGAGTCGCCCTGACGGCGTATGTTACAGAGCCTGCTTTAACGCTTTCTAACGCTGATGTCATATTTTCAATATTTTCTTCAACGCTTGCATCTGCGTTATATGCTAATGCTGCAGCAATTCCTTCTGGGATATTCTTTGTTGGAATAACGTGCAATTTCCTATCGCACAAGTCTTTTGCTTGTTCTGCTGCCAAAATGATGTTCTTATTGTTTGGGAAAACAAAGATTTCTTCAGCAAGCACTTTATTTACAGCATTTGAGATATCTGCAGCGCTTGGATTCATAGTTTGTCCGCCACGAATAATGTTATCAATCGTTAAATCAGTGAACAAGTTTGCAATTCCATCGCCTGGAGCAACTGCAACCATTCCCATAGGTTTGAGTTCTTCTTGTTTGCCGATATTCTTTTTGAGTTCACGATTTTGTTCAAGCATATTTTCAATCTTGATATTCCAAATTTCACCAAGTTCTAGGGCATATCCAAGTGCTCTATTTGGCTCATTTGTATGAACGTGAACCTTAACAAGCGACAAATCGCCAATACAAAGGACAGAATCACCTATAGCCATAAGTTTTTCACGCAATTTATCGATATCTGCCTCAGTTGTCTTCTTATTCATATGAATAACCATAAATTCTGTGCAGTATCCGAACTCAATTTCACCTAAATTATTGATGTCTGCAATAACATCATCATAAGTTTGAACAGGTTTTGGGTCATCAAAATTTATAACCAAGCTTTCATCGCCGCAAATTGCTTTATAAAAGCCTGTGAATAAGACGATAATTCCCCTTCCGCCTGCATCAACAACGCCTGCTTTTTTAAGAACAGGAAGCATTTCTGGTGTTTGTTGCAAGATTTCTTCGCCTTTATCAAGCACAATTTCAAAGAATTCCTCAAAATCAGCGTGTTTTTTGCAAGCTTCAAGTGCTGTTTCAGACATTGTGCGAATGACAGTTAAAATTGTGCCTTCTTTTGGCTTTGTAACCGCTTTATATGCAACTTTTGCACCTTCTTCTATTGCTTTTGCAAATTGCTTTGTTGTTATATTTGCATCACATTTTGCAAGCACTGAAGTCAATCCTTTAAGAATTTGAGATGTAATAACTCCAGAGTTTCCTCTTGCACCACGTAGCGCACCTTTTGCATACGCTTCGCAAAGTGAATCTAAATTATTGTTTATACAATTATTTACCTCAGTTGTTGCAGATTTTATTGTTAAAAACATATTTGTTCCTGTATCTCCATCTGGAACAGGAAAAACATTCAAAGAGTCTATCATTTTTTTATTTTGTTCTAGCATACTAGCGCCAGCAACAATCATTTTTCTAAGCATTGCGCCGTTAATCTTATTTTGCATTTTTATTCTCACCTATTAAACGCGAACCCCGACGACGTGGACGTTAACCGTGTCGACAATCATTCCCGTGAAATTTTCTACACTATATTTAACAGCACTTTTCAAACTTTCGGCAACAGCACTGACAGAAACACCGTATTTGAAAATACAGTACAAATCAATAAAAATTCTACTATCAACGCTGGATATTTTTACACCTTTTGAATAAGGCTGTTTTTTAAAAAGTTCTGAGAGATTATCTTTTAAGGAATTTGGGACCAAATCTACAACACCATAACAATCTAAGGCAGCATAACCTGCGACAACTGCTATTGAGTTGTCTGATATAGTTATTCTTCCATAATAATTTTTAGTGTCTACTGTCATCAAAAAACCTCGCGAACTCTCTCGCGTTGTATAATATACTATATATTAATAAAAAATGCAAGCATTTTAATTAAAATTGCTTGCGAAAAATGTTTATAAATCTATGCCATCAAAATTGTTAAGACACTTGTAAATATGATATCTTCAACGCTTGCCCCGCGAGATAAATCATTTATTGGCTTGTTAAGCCCTTGAATTATTGGCCCGACAGCCCTTAAATTGCCAAACCTTTCAATCGCTTTATATGCTATATTTCCGCTTTGAAGGTCTGGGAAAATAAGCACATTAGCATCACCTTGTATGTTAGAATTAGGATATTTTAACTTGCAGACATTTGGAATCAACGCACTATCTAATTGCATCTCTCCATCAACTACAAAGTTGTGATTTTCTGCCTTTAAAATTTTAGCCGCATCTCTCATCTTCTCAGCACTTTCACCGCCAGCTGAGCCATTAGTTGAATAGGAAAGCAATGCCACTTTTGGTGCAATTTCAAACAAACTTTCAGCGCTTCTTGCTGTTTGAGATGCAATAATTGCAATTTCTTTAGCAGTTGGGTTGATATTCAAGCCAACATCGGCAAGGAGCAATTCTCCACCCTTTGGCATATATTTGTTTTTGCCTTGAATCAATATAAACGATGAGGCAATTTCGCCTTTGTTTTTAACGCCAACAATTTGCAATGCAGTTTTAATCACTTTGCTTGATGTTGTTTCAGCGCCTGCAACCATACAATCTGCAAAACCAGTTTCAACAAGAAGAGCGCCAAAAACTATTGGGTCTGAAACGAGATTTTCCGCTTCTTCAACCGTCATACCCTTTGATTTGCGTTTTTGATATAAAACTTTTACAAGTTCATCTCCGATATCTGATGTTCTTGGATTTATAATTGTCATTCCTTTAAGATTTTTATATCTCAAAACAAGCGCACTTTCATCACCCAAAAGCACGACTTTGGCAATCTTCTTGCTATTTAAAAATTCTGCTGCTTTGATAATTCTGTCAGAAAAACCTGCTTCCGGGAAAACGATAACCTTATCTCTTTTTTTAGCCTCTGCTAAAATGCTTTTTAAACTATTCAAATTATACCTCTATTTAACAATATGAGAGCTTAGCGCTAACATATCAAAAATTTTATCTACATAACTTATTATATATGATTAAAAAACTTGTGTCAAATAAACTTAACATAAAAAATTTGATTTTCGCGTTGATGCTCTGTTTGATTATCGCTTGTTTAGTTGCAAATCCTAGCAGATATATCAAAGTTTGCTTGGAAGGCATTTTGGTATTTGGCAAAAACATTTTACCCGCCCTTTTTCCTTTTATTTTCTTCACAAAACTGCTCACTTCCACTGGCTATGTTGAACATATTTCAAATCATCTATCCCCCATTACAAAAAAACTTTACAATGCCCCAGCAATCTCAGCATATGTTTTTTTGATGAGCATCTTATCAGGTTATCCACTGGGAGCAAAGATAACCGCAGATTTATATGAAAAAGGTGAAATTTCGCGAGAGGAAGCTCATAGAATTTGCTCATTTACATCTAATTCAGGTCCAATGTTCATAATTGGGACAGTTGGGGTTGGTATGATGGCAAATGCTAAAATTGGATATATAATTTTGATTTCTCATATAATTTCAGCGTTATTGAACGGCTTAATTTACAAGAAATATACTCCAAAATATGTTGAACTAATTTTGCCTGCACCAAGTCAAAACAAAAAGAAAGATTTGACGTTGTCTGAGTGTATGGAAAACTCAATAATTTCCGTCCTTTTAATTGGTGGATATATCGCAATATTTTTCATCATCACAGAAATATTAAGCGCTCTAAACATTTTCTATCCTGTTATAAAATTGCTAGAAATGCTAGGAATAGAAGGTTCAATTTCAACTGGCGTCATAAATGGTTTGTTTGAAATCACTAACGGCTGCAAAAGTATATCTGTCTTAGATATTAACGTAAAGTTGAAGACAATTTTGGCTTCCTTTATAATCAGTTTTGGCGGCCTTGCTGTTGCTTTTCAAGGACTGACCTTCTTGGACAAATTTAAAATTTCAAAACGCTTTTTCTTCCTTCAAAAATTCACTCAAGCCATTATTTCAACAGTAATCACAATCATATTATGTGCCTTTATTCCACTTTAAAAGTTTTGCAGAAATTTAATTTTGTAGTAAAATAAATTTATGGCTGAAATTACAAATATAATCAAAAGCGGAAAGGACAAATATTCAATATATCTAGACAACTCGTTCTATTGTTTTTTAAATAGCGAAACTATTGTAAAAAGTGGCTTTAAGGTTGGTAAAAATGTTGATAAAGCGGAAATAGAAAGCGCACAATTTGAAAATGAAAAACTCGTTGCATTTGACAAAGCATTAAAATATTTAAGCGCCATAAAAAGTGAAAAACAGGTCAAAGATTATCTCTTTGGCAAAGGCTATGCAAAAAAAACAGTAGATTTTGTCATTAAAAAACTTTATGAATATAACTATTTGAACGATGAACTTTTTGCAAAAGCATATATCAGCAATTATCAAGCAAAAAAAGGCAAACGCCTTCTTGCTTTTGAACTGGAAACGAAAGGCATCTCACGAGAAATAATAAACAATTTGCTTGAAAATTTTGACGATAATGAAGAAATTATTTACGCCCTAGCAGATAAGTTTTTAAAAAACAAGCCATTGGACAATAAAACAGCAAAAAAGCTGATAAATCACCTATTTTCTAAGGGCTATTCATTCGATAAAATAAATAAAGTTGTCAAAAACAAATTTTATAATTTTGACAATATAAGTGAGGATTAATTATGGCAGTTGGCATTGACATTTTAGAAGTTTCACGCGTTGAAAATTTGGTTAATTTAAACAAAATTTTTTTACAAAGTGAAATAGATTATATAAATAAATTTGCGAATAAAAATGAACGCATTTGCGGATTGTTTTGCGCTAAAGAAGCGGTTTTTAAAAGTTTAAATTTGAGCAATTTGAATCATAAAGATATAGAAATTTGCCATCAAGAAAATGGTAAGCCTTATGTAAAATTTTACAATCAAACTTTGGAATATTTCAATCACAATTTTGATAAAATCCACATTTCAATTTCTCACACAAAAACAATGGCAACTGCAATAGCAATCGCCACTGAAAAACCTGCTTTCAAGCCAAAATGCCTATGATTTTTTAAATTTATTTTCTTTTGTCTTTTCAGAACATCTTGCAACGCAAAATGTGCCTTTTTTTAAATTTTTTGTTACTGTTGAACCTGCCGCAATAAAGCAATCATCTTCAATTTCAATAGGCGCAATTAAATTACAATTACAGCCTATAAAAACATCGTTTCCAATGATTGTTTTAAACTTTTGTTTTCCGTTATAATTTGCTATAACAACTCCACAGCCAAAATTGACCCTTTCACCCACTTCACAATCGCCAATATATGTTAAGTGAGCACATTTTGTTCCGCTTTGAATTGTAGAATTTTTAATTTCCACAAAATTCCCAATTCTTAAATTATCTCTTAATTTGCTGTTTTGCTTTATATGTGCAAATGGTCCAATGGTGCAATTTTCGCCTATTTGGCTGTCTGAAATTTCAGACTTTTTAATAATTGTGTTTGACCCAATTTTTGAATTTGTTATACACGACAATGAATGTATTTCCGCTCCGCCACAAATATGACTTTGCCCATAAATTTCAACAAATGCGCCAATTTTTGCCCCACTCTCAATTTGGACATTTTTCCCAATTCTAACAGTGTCTAAATTATCAAACGAAACGCCATTTTTTATAAGTCGTTTTAATTCTTTTCTGCTTTTTAATTCCATATTATTTATTTATACAATTATCTAATTTTTTGTTCTAAATCTGCTTCAAAAAATTAACGCTATTGACATCAAATAATCGATTTGTTATAATATAAATATCAATGGGAAAAGGTATGAATTATTTAAATTTCTTAAGCAAAGAAGATATTGAACAACTTGTAGATAGTTGCAATTTAAAATTGCAAAATATGAACAATAACTCAATATGTTTTGCCGAAAACAAAGAATTTGCATTGTTATTTTGTGAAAAAAATCCTTCAGCAAGAAATGAATTTTTTGATGTTTTTAAAAACACGCTAGGCAAATTTGGCGATATGTTAGACACTTATGCCAACGGAATTGTGCTTTATTTGAACAGTTTTGAACTTTATGATAGTTTAAATGATAAAGATTATTCAAATATTCTTTATAAAACGTTTCAAGAAAAATTTAGCATAAATGAAAACTTATTAAATCAATATAAAAAAGATTTCAAAAAACATCACTGCGAATCAAAGCAAGAACAAACTGACTCTGAATTCGATATGTAAAAATCCACGAACTCGTGGATTTTTTTGTATTAATTTCATATAACTTTCCTAACAAATTTTAAAATAAAAAATCTATAAGCACACATTATGAATTTTTATTATAAATCTCTTGTATTTTTAAAAATTTTAATGTATCATTTCAAATGATTGCAGAGATGTCAGAGTGGTCGAATGTGCTGGTCTCGAAAACCGGTATACCGCAAGGTATCGAGGGTTCAAATCCCTCTCTCTGCGCCAAGCACTTGCGGACGGAAAACAAATGTTTTCCGTTTTTTTTTGCACAAAAAAAGCGGGAAAACTCCCGCCCGCAAGTGTGAGATATGAGTAGTCAGCAGATTAAAAAACGATATATCTGCGTTAACATATCCGCTGAAAATTCAAATTGTCGATTGTCTTGTCCGCAATTTATTTTATACAAGAATTTTGAACGCGATTTTGTTTGCCAAACTCTCCTAACGCATTTGCTAAATATTGTTGTTTTGCAAACTCATCTTTCATTTGATTTGCTGTTTCATAGATTTTGTTAGTTTTAATCAAAATTTCCTTGCAAGTTGGATTTTCATATTTAATTGCATAATCAAGTGCTGTCTTTCCATTTTTGTCCTGCAAAAATACATTTGCTCCACGAGAAATTAAAACTCTTAGTGCTTGTCTATTGCCTCTTTTTGCCAAAATCATAAGCGCTGAAACGCCGTTTTTATCTTGTGTGTTTATCATATTTAACATATTTACGCCAGAACGTTTTAATAAAGCGTCCATATAATGTGAGCAATTATTATTTGCCGCGTGCATAAATGCAGTTCTGCCTTCATAATCTTTCATCATTATTTCTGCGCCTGATTTTAATAATGTTAAAAATGCTTCCATTCTGTTTTTATTTTGCGATGCAATCATCAAAGGCGTTTGACCTTCTCTATTTCTTTGATTAATATTAGCTTGATTGTTTAAATTATAATGCATTAAAAGTTCAATCATTTCAGCATTATTAGCACGAGTTGCGAACATTATTGGAGTTTCTTTGAATTTGCCAACAACATTTGCGTCTAATCCTGCTTCTAACAAAACTTTTACAACTTGAACATTGTTCAAATAAACTGCTAAATGCAAGGCAGACAACAAGTCTTTATTTATATGATTTAAGTCTATTGGCGTTACATAATCTAAAACATTAGACTTTTCATCTTTGTGGAAATTGACCAAAAATTTAACAGCATCTACATCGCCAGAATAAACAGCCAAAATCAAAGCATTGTTGCCGTTGCTGTCTGTTGTATTTATATCTGCGCCAACACCAGTTGTCAACGCAACTTTCATCATCTTTTTATTGCCTTCGAAAGCATATTTTAAAAGGTCGAAATTCTTTTCTTCCTTAGATTTTAATTCTTCTTTATCAACCCAATCACTTTGAGTGTTGTTATATGTCCTTTTATGTTTTACATAATTAGCAAAATCGGTTTTTAAAACATTTCCAAGCACGATATTTTTCTTGCTATTATACTTTTTTGACATATTAACTCTCCTTAAAAATGGATTTATCTAATGTATTAATTTAATTGTAACATACATTTTTAATAAGTCAATAGGCAATTTTAATTTTAACGTTTTTAGCAGCCATTTTACTTGTTTTTATTGCACTTTTTGTTCTCATATTTTTTATATGCTAAAAGCCCGATAATTGAATAACAAGCACCCAAAACAAGCCCTGCGATAGTGTCTGTTAAATAATGTTGACCTAAATACATTCTTGAGAAAATAACCGCAATTAAGAATACAACAAGCAAAGATATTAGCGTATATTTTAAATATTTATTTTTGACTTTGGCATTAATCCAATATGATAAGAAAAAGCAAATAATCGTTGCGGAAAGTGTGTGCCCGCTTGGAAAAGATTGCCCCACTGCATTCAATTTGTTGATTATATTTGCATCAACCATATATGGTCGTGGTCTATTAACTATTGCTTTGATGGCGTAATTCAGCCCGACGCTAACGCCATAAGTTACACCAAAGCATAAGGCGAACGACTTTTTAAAAAATATGAATACAATGATAAGCCAAAAAAAGAAACCCAAATAACTGGCAAGATAAGAAATTGCTTTACACACAATGTCTAATGCATCACTTCCTATACTTTGAATTGCCTTAATTATTTCGAGTTCCATTATAAGATTATTTTATCAAAATAAATCAAATTATGCAATTAAATTAACTTTTCTTTGTCTTTGGACGGAAAATTAAAGCAAAGATAAAAGCAAATATGACGGCAGCGGCTATTCCACCAGCAGTTGCTTCCAAACCTCCAGTGAATATTCCTAAAATTCCGCGAGATTTTACAGCGGAAATTGCTCCTTTTGCCAAACTTGCACCAAATCCAACAATAGGAACCGAAATACCCGCTTTTGCCACTTCATAAATATAATCATAGATGCCAACCGCTTCTAAAAATACTCCTAAAATAACAAATGTAACTAAAATTCTAGCCGTGGTCATCTGCGTTTTGATAACTAACACTTGACCAAGCATACAAATAAATCCACCTATTAAAAAAACATACAAATAAGTTAAAAAATAATCCATAATCAATCTCCTTTTTCAATTACAACAGCGTGAGCAACGCCTGGAATACTTTCACCTTGTTGGCAAGAAGTAGGGCTTAAAAGCGCACCAGTTGCCATAAATAGCACCTTTTTATACACGCCTTCCCTTATCTTTCTTAAAATGAAAGAATTTAACACTGCAGCACTGCAACCGCAACCAGAGCCGCCCATAAAGACATTTTGGTCGTGTTTGAACATCATTTGTCCGCAATCGCAATAATTGATGCCTAATTTAATACCTTCTTCTTCCATTAAATCAATCAATATTTCAGAACCCAACTTACCCAAATCGCCTGTTACAATCAAATCATAGTCATCAGGAGTTGTATTTGTGTCCCTAAAATGAGCAAGGAGTGTTGACATTGCCGCAGGTGCCATTGCTGCTCCCATATTGTTGACATCACATATGTCAAAGTCTATAACTTTTCCAAAAGTTGCAGAAGTTATGATTGGACCATCTCCTTCTGAAGATAGAATTGCACAGCCTGCCGCCGTTGCTGTCCATTGTGCCGTTGGCGGTCTTTGATTGCCAAGTTCTAGCGGATATCTAAATTGCCTTTCTGCACTTGAAAAATGGCTCGAGGTCGCACAAGCGATATTATTAAAATGCCCTGCATCAATGAATGCTGAGCCCATAGCAAGCGACAGCGCCATAGTTGAGCAAGCACCAAAAACGCCCATATAGCACAAATCAAAAGACCTTGCTGCATAACTTGAAGAAATTATTTGATTTAATAAATCTCCGCATAACAAAACATCAATATCTTTTGTTGTAATTCCTGCTTTGTCCGCTGCCCCCATAATTGCGTGCTCAAGCATTTTTCTCTCCGCTTTTTCATAGGTTTTTTCACCAAAATTATCATTTTGAACAACATAATCGTAATATTCTTTAAAAGTCCCGTTGCCTTCTTTTGGTCCAACAATAGCATAGTTGCCAATAATTTTTGGCGGATTTTTAAATTTAATTGTCTGATTTTTCTTTTCCTTTCCCATATTTCCCTCTTAAACAAATAAATATATCAAGCCGACAATAGCACTTGCTATCACACCTATAACAATAACAGGTCCAGCGATAGTAAACATCTTAACGCACAACCCAAAAATCAAGCCTTCACTTCTAAATTCCATTGCTGGACTGGTGATGGAGTTAGAAAAGCCTGTGATAGGAACAATAGAGCCACCGCCTGCATAAGCCCCAATGCGGTCATAAACGCCAATTCCAGTGAGCAACGACGCCAAGAACACCAAAATGATTGATGTGTAAGAAGCAATAGCCAATTTGGGCATTGCTGGAAAAATCGCAGCCAAGCCATCTGAAATTCCTTGTCCTATCATACAAATAACTCCACCAACCCAAAATGCTCTTAAAAGCGTTGGCCAAGCGTGCGTTTTAGGAATTCTAGCATTTACATAATCGTTATATCTTTTGTTACGCTCTTGCATTTCCATAAATTTCACCCCAAAAAATAAAATTTCAAATGTATATTGTGCAAGCAAAAAAAAATTATTAAAAATTTTTCGCTTAATCAAAAAATGAATAAATTTAACAAATCAAAGCAAAATAAACTTGTAAAAAAATTTTTGGAGGAATTTATGAAAAAATTTATTGCAATGTTGCTTGTTCTCTTTATTGGATTGACTTTCGCAGGCTGTGAAAGCAATAAAAATGCACTCGCATACAATATTGAAAACAATGTAAACAAACTTTCTACATTATTAGAAAAAACAAAAGAAATCACAGATGAAGATATAATAATGAAAGAATTGAAATCTAACGGAAATTATACTTCAAAGACTACAACTCAAAAATCAACTGAAAATAAAGTTGATAACACCAAGCAAATTAGCAACAAAAATGTTATCAACGACAAAAATTTGACAAATGTAGACACCACTAAAAAAGTTATGCCTATTAGTCAAACAAACAATTCTAAAAAGATTGAAAATTTGCCAAAGCCAATAGCAAACACACAAATTGTTAAAAATAGCGATAAAACAGTTTCAGTTGCTGCAAAGGATAGCACAAATGATGAAATAGATATTGACGAACTTATTAAAACAAAAGATAAAAGAACCTTCAGCACGCGTTCTGGCTTTACGCTTGTCAATCCAAAAGTTTCTAAACAAGCAAGCAGATATAATCGTGCAGAAATAGAAAAAATGGCAAATAGAGCCGTAACAAATGCAATTCCAAGAGTTACAAACGATATGCCATTCAAAAGAATTACTACAGGACAATACATTCCAAGAAGAATGTCAACAGCTGAATATGATAATTCAGGATTAACAAACTATTTTTCAAAAATCGAAGATTTATATCTTATGATGAATGATGCTTGCACTGCAAACAAAGACTGTGGCTGCTTAAAATCTTGCATTTTACAAAATTGCGATATGCTAAACCTTCTTTGTAAACAATTAAAAAATAATGAAATTGAATTGTCTAACGAACAAATTCAAGCGTGCAACGATTGCTTAAATTCATTAAATCAATACACAAACACATTAAATAACACTAAAAATGATGTCCAAACGCAATGCAACGCTGTAAAAACAATGAACATCAACCCAAACGCTAATATTGAACAAGTGTCAAGCAAATATGTAAAATTGATTAATTGTTTGGACGATAGGCTTACTTGCTATGCAAATATTTTGTCAATTTTAACTCAACTTAGATGCACAATAACTGGTGTTTGTGGCGAAGAAAATGTTGAAGAAGCCTTAAAAATTGAAGAAAACTTGGAAGAAAACAAACAAGAGCCACTTCCTGAAGTTACATTAAAAGAAGAGCCAAAAATTGAAGATAATATGGAAAATAAACAAGAAGAAAAACTAGAAAATAATCAAGAAGAAAATGTTGAAAATGAACAAAAAACAGAAATTGAAAATAACAATAAAATAGATGAAAATACGCCACAAACTCAAGAAAATAATAATAAAGTTTCAATCGTTAAAAACGAAAATGTAAAAAAATTAAGCGACTACAATGATAAAAACTTAAATGTTTCAAACTTGCCTAAACACAACTTGGATACATACAAAAATCAAACAATCAATCCAAATGTTGGAACAGGCTTAAACAACAAAAATAATAAAACTGACACAAAAACAAATGACAACGAAACAAAAAATGATGAAAATGAAGCAAATAAAGATAACGCTCAAACAGACAGAGTTAATCAATCTAACAACCTTCCTAATAACACCAACACTATGAATAACGGCACATTCAATAATGGAGTAAACAACGGCGTTGGAGTAAACAATGGATTTGGCGTAAACAATGGCGTTGGAATTAATGGCTATCCTAATGGAAATGGATTTGGATACAACAACAATGTAATTTCGAATGGCTATGGCTATCACAACTATGAAAATGGAGTAACAAATCCATATCGCAACACTGATACATACCTGTCTCTTATACACATCTGACGCTGCCGACGATAAGGCTCGTGTA
>URAC01000011.1 GCA_900545735.1 uncultured Bacillota bacterium
GAGATCATGCCTAGTCTCGTGGGCTCGGAGATGTGTATAAGAGACAGATCTTAGAATTATCTAAAGGTAAAACAACAACTGACCCCGACAATCACTCAGGAGAAGGAATTTTCTTTTCTTCGAAATTGGCTGATGAATTTTCAATAATTGCAAATAATACAAATTATATGACAAGAAATCAAACTTTTATGAACGAAAAATTGCAAGAAAATAAAGGTTTTATTTTAGACGATATTAAATTCGAAACGACTGGCACTCTCATTTATTTCAAATTAATATCACTTAACCAACTAGAAATAAGTGAAGTCTTTAATCAATTTTCCGATAGCGACAAAGGATTTTATAAAACCATTGTTCCTGTTAAACACTTAGAAGAAAATGATGTGGAAAAATTTTATATCTCAAGATCGCAAGCGAAAAGATTGTCTGCTGGTTTTGAAAAGTTTAAAGAGGTAATATTAGATTTTTCTGACGTTAAAGAAATTGGACAAGCCTTTGCTGATGAAATCTTTAGAGTCTATCAAAGACAAAACCCGAACACTAAGATTAAATATATTAACGCAAATAAAAACATCACAAATATGATTAAAAGAGTTTTAAATAATAATATTTAAATTGAAAAACACCTCTTAGCCCACTAAAATTGCCAATTTCAAGCAATAAAATGCGATAAGATTGCCTCCAAAAAACAAAACTTGCTATTTTGTTTATAAGTTAATTTAGTTGCAAAAAATTGATATATATTTTATACTTATTTCATAAATGTGCATAATATTTTATTAGATATTTAGCACTATAAAAGGAGATCTTATGAGTTTAAGTATGCTTGGTGCTTTTAACTGGACACTTTTCATCACCCTAATGAGTTATCTATTATTTTTCTTTATCATAATTGGCGCTGTTATGGCTGGAATGAGAAAGGGGCTGGTTAGGTCAACTATGAGTCTTGGTTCGTTGATTGTTTTTATTGTTGTTGCTGGATTGATAACAGCACCTATAACCTCCGCTATTCTTGGAGTTGATGTTTCATTTTTGAATGTGGAATACAATGGCCAAATTGCAACTAATTTAACAGATGTTGTAAAAGCATTATTGTTTAGCATATCCAATGTAGAAGCGGCAGCAAACGCAAGTCCAGCATTGATGCAACTTATTGAAAATATTCCTTATGTTGTGATAAGTTTAGTTGTATTTACAATTTTAACTTGGATTTTTTGGTTTGTTAGTTTTATTGTTTATTACATCATTCAAAAATTTGCTCTTAGAAGTTCAAGAATAGAAAGAAAAATTAAAAAACAACAAAAACTTGAAAAGAAAGCAATGAAACGCGGCGAGGTTGTTCAAAGCCAAAATCAAGCAGTTTTGCAAAAGCCTAAGCGTTCAAGATTGCTTGGAGCCGTTGTTGGCTTGGTTCAAGGCATAGTTCTTTCATTTGTGCTATTTTTCCCAGTCAGTTCGGTTTGTGGCATTGTTGGAGATTTAACAGCAACAAGCACTCAAGTGGCTGTTGAGGCAGCACAATCTGAAGAAAATCTCAATCAAAAAAGTGGGGATTTGATTAGATATTATGTTGGCGACAATGTTCTTCAATATTTTGATAGTTACAACAACACTTTTGTGTCAAAATTCGTTGCAATGGGCGGATTAAACTACACTGTTTTTGATGAAATAACAAAGATTAACATTGAAAATAAAGATGTTAGAATCAGACAAGAAGTTTATTCTATTGTCAACACTTATGATGAATTGATGGATATTTTCAATTTTGGCAAGGATTCTTCAGGTTGGAAAGATTTGGATTTCCAAAGGATTAAAACAAGTTTAGATAATCTTATGGGTTCAAATTTGATGTCTTCACTTGTTCCAGAACTTATGCCTTATGCTTTGGAAAATTATGTGTATAGCAATGAAATATTTAAAGAACTTGCTGGCAATGAAATAACAAAAGCGGAATTAAATAGTTTGATAGAAAGTTATCAAGAAAACGGATTTATCAGCTCTTTTAAAACTGATTTAAATGAAGTGTTTAATATTTTAGAAAATGTATTTTCTTCAGGCTTGTTTGATGAAATTTATGGTAAAAATCTAACAGGCGAAATGCTTAAAACATATTTGACAAATGAAGATAACAAAATGTTAAATTCATTACTTGACGGAATTTATAACTCAAATCTTGTTAAAATATGCGGCGTAACAGGTTTGAATTTTGGGGCAGATAAGATAAGCACAATGTTAGAACTTGAAAAGCCATTAAAACAATTTACTTCAGATACATTTACAAATGAAGAAAGAAAGGGCATTGAAGATATTTTACTTGCAGTTTTAGATTGCTTTGATATGCTTGACGACGCAACATCAACAGACATCAAAGATATGTCTTTAGAACAAATAAATAAAGTGGCGGATTTGTTGACAGCTCTTCAAAACAACACTTTCAAAACTTATGACGAAAACAATCTTCTAATTGATAGGGCTGACACAGTTGTAGTAGCCGAAGAACAAGATGTTACAAACGGTGGACCTTTCTCTAACGCATATATTGCAATAGTTGACCATTTTGTTAAAGATTACATTGAAAACATAGCATACAAAGAAGCAGATTGGCACGAAGTATTGCTTGCAGTAAAAGCAATTTCAATGGTCGAAAGCGGTTCAACTCCAAATTTAGACGATGTTATGACTGTTATTGGATTGGATAAAGATTTGGGAGAAGATGCCAATGAAATAGCTTCATCACTTAAAGAAATTGCAAGCAGTGAAGAATTGACGCAAGATAAAGCGGCAGAACTTTTGAACAATATCGCAACAAGTGCAGATAACATCAGCGAAGAACAATTTAACAATCTTGTTGAAAAGGTCGGCGACACTTTAGGCGATTCAGAATTGAAAAACAAAGTTAATTATGAAAAGATTGTTGAAGAGAAAGACGCTGCATCTTCACTTGCAAACTTACTTACAAGCGAAGAAGGCTTAACGGAAGAAAATGCTGACGAAGTTTTGACGACTTTGTCTTCATCAGAACATATCTTGAAACAAGTTGCTGATGCTGGACTTACAGTTGATAGCAATGTTGCAAATCTTGAAGAAAAGATTGATGCTCTTGGAGCAAGTGATAAAACAAAAGAAGAATTGAAAACAATTTTTGGAATTAATGTAGGCTAATTATGGAATTTGTTCATATCCCTGTTTTGTTAAATGAAGTGATTGAAAATTTGCAAATTAAAAAAGATGGGATTTATGTAGATTGCACTGTGGGTGGCGCTGGTCATTCAAGTGAAATAGCAAAAAGATTGAATAAAAATGGTGTATTGATTGCGTTTGATAAAGATATCGACGCAATTAATGCTGCTAGCGAAAAATTGAGCAAATTTTGCAAAGTAGAAATTTTAAATTTGGATAATATTTTTCAATTTAATATTCACAGTTATGACAATCGCCAGTTGCCTCTAGCTGTGATTATAAAATCTGATTTCAAAAATTTTAAGCAAGCGTTAGAAAAAATAAATATAAATTTGGTCGATGGCGTTTTGATTGACCTTGGAGTTAGTTCACATCAAATAGATTGTGCAGAGCGCGGATTTTCTTTCCGCCAAGATGCAAAGTTGGATATGCGAATGGATAAAAGCGCAAGTTTAACGGCGGCGGATATTGTCAATAATTATAGCGAACAAGAACTTGCAAACATATTTTTCAGATATGGCGAAGAAGAGTTTTCAAGGCCTATTGCAAAAAATATTGTAAAAGCAAGGGAAATTAAGCCAATTACAACAACATTGCAGTTAAATGAAATTATAGAAAATAGTTTGCCAAAGAAGATTGTTTATTCACGCGGCGGAGCGGCTAAAAAAGTTTTCCAAGCATTGAGAATTGTTGTTAATGGAGAACTTGACGGCTTAGACAAAATGCTGGAAGATGTTGTTGAAAAACTTAAACCAGGTGGCAGATTTGCCGTTATTTCCTTCCATTCACTCGAAGATAGAATTGTCAAACAAACCTTTAAAGAGTTGACAAGGGATTGCATTTGTCCGCCAAATATTCCTATATGCGTTTGTGGGCATAAAGCAACAATAAAAATGATTAGCAAAAAGCCTATAACCGCAAGCGAAGAAGAATTGAAAATAAATTCAAGAAGTGCATCAGCAAAATTGAGAATTGTTGAAAAAATTTAAAAAATAGTTAAAAAAATTGATAAATATTTTATATTTGTTATACTAATTTTATATGAGAGAAAAGTTTGAACTTGTAAGCGACTATAAGCCGGCAGGCGACCAGCCTGAGGCGATTGAAAAACTTGTTGAAGGAGTCAATGATGGGCTTGCTTCACAAGTTTTATTAGGCGTAACTGGAAGTGGCAAAACTTTTACAATCGCAAATGTAATAGAAAAAGTAAACAAGCCAACACTTGTTATTGCACATAACAAAATTCTTGCAGCGCAGTTATGCAACGAATTTCGTGAACTATTTCCAAATAACAGGGTTGAGTTTTTTGTTTCATATTATGATTATTATCAACCAGAAGCATATATTGTTTCTTCAGACACTTACATTGAAAAAGATATGGCGATAAATGAAGAGATTGATAGATTGAGAAATTCCGCAACGGGCTCAATCTTGGAGAGGCGCGACACCATTGTTGTTGCTTCTGTTTCTTGCATTTATGGATTAGGCAATCCAGACGAATATTTAAGATTGCAAATTTTGCTTAGGGAAGGCGATAAAGTTTCCCGCGAAAAAATTATTAAAAAATTAATCAACTGTCAATATCAAAGAAATGAAATAGACTTTAAACGAGGCAATTTTAGAGCAAAAGGCGATAATTTAGACATATTCCCAGCAAGCAATAGCGAAAGAGCAGTTAGAGTGGAATTTTTTGGCGATGAAATTGAAAGGGTATGCGAGTTTGACCCACTTACTGGAAAAATAACTCGCGAACTTAAAGAGGCGTCTGTTTTTCCAGCAACTCATTATGCTGTTGGCTCAGATAAACTGTTTGAAACAATAAACAAAATTCAAGAAGATTGCGACAAGGAAGTACAAGCATTTTTAGATAACGGAAAGTTTATTGAAGCGCAAAGATTAAAAGAACGAACCTATTATGACATTGAAATGATGAAAGAAGTTGGATATTGTTCTGGAATTGAAAATTATTCGCGTTATTTTGACAATCGTGCGATAGGCGAAGCGCCATTTACACTATTAGATTATTTTCCAACGGATTTTTTAACAATCATTGATGAAAGCCATATGACCTTGCCACAAGTTAGGGCAATGTTCAACGGCGATAGAGCAAGAAAAACAAATCTTGTTGATTATGGATTTCGCTTAAAGGCCGCTTTTGATAACAGGCCATTGAATTTTGATGAGTTTAATCACAAATTAGGTCAAACGATATACATTTCTGCAACGCCAGCAGATTATGAACTCAAAAAGAGCGGACAAGTTGTGGAACAACTAATCAGACCAACAGGGCTTTTAGACCCAGAAATAGAAGTTAGAAAAACCGAAAATCAGATAGATGATATTGTCCTTGAAATTAATAAAGTTATCAAAAATAAAGGAAGAATACTCATAACAACTTTAACAAAAAAGATGGCAGAAAGTTTGACATCTTATCTTTCAGATAAAAAAATCCGCGTGAGATATTTGCATTCAGAAATTGATACGCTCGATAGAGTGGATATCATCAATGGGCTTCGCAGCGGCGAATTTGATGTGCTTGTTGGAATAAATCTATTGCGTGAAGGCCTAGATATGCCAGAAGTTCAACGCGTGCTAATTTTAGATGCAGATAAAGAAGGCTTTTTGCGTTCTTCTCAAGCTCTAATTCAAACAATAGGAAGGGCAGCAAGAAACAGCGAAGGCAAAGTTATTATGTATGCAGACAAAATAACTGACGCTATGAAAAAAGCGATAGATGAAACTAATAGGCGTAAGGAAATTCAAATTAAATTCAACAAGGAGCATAATATAACGCCAAAAACTATTGTTAAGAAAATTGAAAATACTTTGCAAATTACAAAATCTGCAAAAGCACAAAAATTAAGAAGGGAAGAAATCCCAAAAGAAATTGAAACACTCAAAGGACTGATGCAAACTGCAGCCGCAAGGCTAGATTTTGAAGCGGCGATTGAAATAAGAAACAGAATATCAGAACTAAGAAAAGAATTAAAATAGAAGGCAAACGCCTTCTATTTTTATTATTTGGCACTATTAGAAATCAATCAATAAAATAAAATTCAATATAAATTAATTTTGTTTGCTTTCCAAATGCAATTCTGCATATCCTTGGTCATATTTACATAGTGGGCAAGTTTTCCACGCTTCTTTTCCTGGCTTTTCATAGCCGCATTTTGAACATTTCCACATTGTAGTCTTTTGTGCTTTATACAACTTTTTGCCTTTGTGTTTATCAAATAGTTCTTTCAAAATTGCCGCGTGTGCTTTTTCAACTTCTGCCACCATAAGCATTGCTTCTGCAACATCTTTATAACCTTCATCTTGAGCAATTTTTGCAAATGTTGGATAGATGTTGTCAAATTGCGAATATTCTGCATCTGATGTAAGTTTTAATCCTGGATTAAGTTGATAACTTGGAAATGGAAAGCCACCGCAAATTTCAATATTTTTTAAACTTTCTCCGCCGTGAGTTAAAATTAGGTCATAAAAAATTTTTGCGTGAGCCATTTCATTTTTAGCCAAAATTTTCATCATATCCATCAAATAATTCAATTTGTCTGTTTTTGCTTGTTGTGCAATAAATTGATATCTTGCGCCATCTTGACATTCGCCAGCAAAAAGACGCGCTAAATTTACTTTTGTTTTTGATTTATTAAAATCTACCATATATTCACCTCAACTTTGATTTTTGCCATTTTGCGCAATGATATACATTGAGTGACATTTTTTATTTAAAAAAAATAAAATGAACTAATAGTAAATTTAAAGGAGGATAAATTATGAGTTGTTTTACGTGCGGTAGAAACACTTGCTCTTGTGGTTTTCGCGACCCATTTTTTCCATTTATAACAACAGCAAATGGCGCAACTGGCCCAATGGGGCCAACCGGTCCAACTGGTCCAACTGGTGCAACAGGCCCAACTGGTGCTACTGGCCCAACTGGTGCAACGGGAGCAACGGGCCCAACTGGTGCTACTGGCCCAACTGGTGCAACGGGAGCAACGGGGGCAACAGGTGCAACGGGTGCAACTGGCCCAACAGGACCTACTGGAGAAGTAAGCACTGCAAGCGCAACCATTTACAATAGTGCCACTCAAGATATAGATTCGAATACACCTTTAACAATACCAACAGTATTAACTAACAACAATTTGATTGTTGGCAACAACGCTATTACTGTTCCAAGCAGCGGAACATATTTAATTTCGTATATGGTAAATGAAGCCAATGATGCAACAGGAAGCGACCATATTGGAATAGCGATAAACAATGTTGTTGTTGAAGGAACAACAAGGATAATCTCTCAAGATTATTCAACTGGCGGAATATATATACTAAACTTAAACGCTAGAGATAAGATAAGTCTAGTCCCTGTTGTGTCAACAGCAACTGTATTTTGGGGAACTGGCGGACCAAGTGTATCGTTAACAGTTGTTAAAATTTCTTAAAAAAATAACTATAACCAAAAGGTTATAGTTTTTTATTGATTTAACAAATTTTTGACCAATTCCGCAAGTTTTGAAGTATATTTGACTTCATTAGCATTGTTTGTTTGTAAAAAGCATAAAGGGGGATAAACAACGCACCACCAGTTGTCGCCTTTGGCTTCGCCAAGTTCCACAATCAACGCATCATAAAAACCTGCATCATAAACTTCGTTTCCATAAACTCTTGCTGGAAATTCTTCTCTAGCGAGTTTTACTTTTGCGATATATGAAAATCCATTTTGCGCGAGCACTTTGTTTGCGGCAGTTTCAATAGTGTCAAAATTTTCTTGCAAACTTTGTTCCGCTTGTTGTTTTGTTTCGCAGGTTGACAAAATTGGAAGCATTGCACTTACAACTGCGTCTTTGACTTTATACTTGACATTTTGGTCAATATTTTCATTCGAATTAGCGCGAATATGTATTCTTAAAATTTCGCTATTGCTTTCACTTTTTGAAATTAGGCCAAAAGCGACTAAACCAAAAACAGCCAATAATAGTACGCAAACTGCAACAAATTTTTTCATACTACGATTATTGACTGTTAAAAATTTTTTATACAATATATTATAAAAGTTTTAAAATTTCCTGATGTATTTCTTCAATGGATTTTAAATTATCATTTTGGTCGGTGCAAGGAATTGTTATCCATTTATATTTTTTTGCAACTTCTTTGCCAGCGTTATAAGCGTTGATTAAATGTTGTTCATCTTGTTCGTGAATATCTTTTTTTGTTCCTGCTTTTAAATCCGCTCTTTCATTAGCAAGTTTTTTGCTTATGGCAGGTGGAACATCTAAAAAGTAAACTTTGTCTGGGCGAGGCAATTTTAAATTTTTAAATTCAAAATTGTCTAGCCATTTGATAAACTTGTTTCTTTCGCGTTTGTTAGCAATCTTTCCCGCTTGATGAAGCATATTAGATTGAACATATCTATCAAATATGATTATCGCGCCTTTTTCATAGTCTTCTTTCAATTTTTGCCAAGTGCAAACTCTGTCCACGGCAAAAAGCGACGAAGAAGCATAAGCGTCTAAAGAGTTGGCATTTTCGCCAAGTTCGCCATTTAAATACATCTTAACTGGGGCAGAAGAAGGACTTTCATAATTTGGGAAACTTTGCAAAATCACATTTTCGCCCTTGCCTTTATAATATTTATACAACAATTCAGTCTGCGTCTTTTTTCCGCTGCCGTCTGTACCTTCAATAACAATTATCTTTCCCATTCCGTTCTCCTTCTTTTTGTTTGCACTGTCAATAGAATTTCTATAAACAACAAAAGTGTAAAACAAATATTCCGTTACTAAGTTAATAATCATTGTCAAAGACAAAATCAAATATTCATTCCAATGGACATTTTCTAAAGCAATTCCCCAATAGATTGAGGCTGGAGTAAACACTGCGTAGTATGCTAGAACTTCCAGCATTGCAATAGGAACATTTTTTACAGACCTAAAAGTATATTTTCTATTAAAGGTAAAATTCCAAATAACTGACAAAGTAAGGGCTATAAAATATGAAACCCAATAATCTAAATGTAATATTTCATTTAATAATGTAAAACTTCCAAACTGAATTATGCCTGCACTTGCTGCGAATAATAGATACTTAATTGCTCTTAAAACTTCTTTTTTATTAATCTTTTTCATTGTGTAATCCTGGGAAAATAATAGCACTTTCAAATGCGAATTTCAAACAAATTAGCAAATAAAGAAAAAATAATTAGTTGACTTAAAAAAATTATTATGATAATATAACACTCGCAAGCGGATATGGCGAAATTGGTAGACGCGCCAGACTTAGGATCTGGTGGGAAACCGTGGGGGTTCGAGTCCCTTTATCCGCACCATACAAGACTCAGTTGAACCCGTTTGGGTCTACTGAGTTTTTTGTTCAAGGAGAGTATATGAAAAATATAATTATTATTGATATGCAAAAAGGTTTTATGAAAGAAACAAATTGCCACTTAATTGAAAAAATAAATAATTATTTAAAAAAAAATATATTTGATAATATCTTTTTTACAAAATGCGTAAATGATAATGATAGCCCATATTCAAAGCTTTTAAATTGGAACGGAATTTCAAAGGAAGAAGAACAAGAAATTATAGTCAACATTCCTAATAATGCTAAAATTTTAACAAAAAATTGTTATGGGCTTTCAAATGTAAATATTGAATTGTTTAAAAATTTAGGTATTACAGAAATGGAAATTTGTGGAACAGACACCGATGCCTGTTGTTTAGCAATAGCGTTTAATTTGTTTGATAATAATATCAAACCTATAATTTTGTCTGACCTATGTGCAAGTTCATCTAGAAACAAAAATATTCATAATAATGCATTAGAAATAATGAAAAGACAGTTTGGAAGCGAAAACATAAAGTAGGGTTCAACTGAGGTTCGACACTTCGCACCAAGAAAAAAAAGAGAGTGCCCTTGGCAGTCTCTCTTTTTTTTCTGCGTGTGTTGTAATGCAGCATATTTTGAAAATCGACGATTATATCCGCGGTAGCACGACAATAAAAAATTGTCGGACATCTTTATTTAATTCTTGTTTAAATAAAAAGCGTCAATGCCGCAAAAAATGCAGCGCTTTTACGCTCGCAATTTTTTTTATTGACAAAACTAAATTTTGCGCGATTGGGTTTTAAAAAATAATTGACTATTTTTGTTAAATGGTTTAATGTATAAAGCAAGGGAGAAAAAATATGATTGAACCAAAGATTTTGCCTGGCTTTATAGAGTTTTCACCAAGTGAGCAATCTCAGTTTAAAAAAATTAAAACAACTATTGCAAAAAATTTTGAACTATTTGGATATAGCCCAATCGATACAGTTGTAATTGAAAGGGAAGATGTTTTACTTGCAAAAGCAGGCGGAGAAACCGAAAAACAAATTTTCACAATCGAGAAAGGCGAAAAAAATATGTGTCTTCGTTTTGACTTGACAGTTTCTTTTGCACGCTATGTTGCATCTAGGGAAAATGAGCTAGCTTTTCCTTTTAAAAGATTTCAAGTTGGCAAAGTTTATCGCGGCGAAAGACCACAAAAAGGAAGATATAGAGAGTTTTATCAATGCGACATTGATGTAATCGGCAAAGATAATTTGTCAATAAAGTATGATGCCGAAGTTCCTTGCGTTATGAGCAAATCGCTAAAAGAAATTGGTCTTAATAATTTTAAAATCAAGATTAATAATAGAAAAGTTTTGTTTGGATTTATTCAATCATTGGACCTTGGTGTTGACTATAACGAAGTTGTTAGGATTATTGACAAATTTGATAAAATTGGCGAAGAAACTTTTGTTGAATGTCTGCGAAATTTACAAATAAATGAAGAAAATTGTGAAAAAATACTTAAATTTATCAAAAAAAGCGGAAAAAATTGCGAAAAAATTGAATTTTTAAAAAATTTAAATATTTCATCAGAAATTTTTAACAAAGGCGTTGAAGAATTAGAACAAGTTTTAAACGCAGTTAAATGCTTCGGTGAAGAAGAAAATTTTGAGATAGATTTTAAAATTTCACGAGGTTTAGATTATTACACAGGAACAGTTTATGAGACATTCATAACTGGATATGAAAATTTTGGTTCAATTTGTTCTGGTGGCAGATATGATAACCTTGCAGGTTGCTACACTAACACTAAACTACCAGGTGTTGGTATGAGCATTGGCTTAACAAGATTGTTTGTGTTATTAAAAGAAAATGGTCTTTTAAAATTTGACCAAAAATCTAGCATTGATGTTTTAATTTTGACAATGGGAGATTTCGATAGCAAAGCGATTGAGCTTTCTAACACATTGAGGGCAAATAATATTCGTTGTGAAAATTATTTTGATGATTGCAAATTTAAAACAAAAATGAACTATGCAAATAAAATAAATGTGCCTTATGTTGCAATCCTTGGCGAAGATGAAATTGCAAATGATTACATCACTTTAAAGAATATGTCTTCAGGTGAACAACAAAAAGTCAAAGTCGATGAACTTGTAAAAATTATTAAAGAAAATTGTTGACAAAATCCTTGTTTTAGTGTAGTATGACAAGGCTTGGTGGATATAGCTCAGTTGGTAGAGCGCCAGATTGTGGCTCTGGAGGTCAAGGGTTCGAGACCCTTTATTCACCCCAGCACTTGCGACGGAGAACAGAAATGTTCTCCGCTTGTTTTTTTCAAAAACAAGCGGGAGAATTCCCGCTCGCAAGTGCGAGGTATGAGTAATTAGCGGGTTAAAAGAAACGACGATTGGCGTTGCGGTAGCACAACCGCTTGAATTTTTTAATTGTTGAGCGTTTTTTTATAATACGCTTATTTATAAAAAGCGGCAATGCCGCTAAAAAATACATCGCTTGACGCCCGTAATTTTTTCTTAACCGACCAAACGCGAAACGAGCAAGTCTCATTTCGGTCGGTACTCTCGTGCGAAGCGATTGCTGCGAAGATAATGTCGGGTTTATAAAAGCATAATGGGGCTCGAACTAAGCGTAAAAAAAGTTGCCAGCGGCAAGTTTTTTAGCGCCGGCGCGAAAGCGAGCATCGACCAGCGGAGATTCTCTGACGAAGCGGCGCTTGACCCTTTATTCACCCCAGCACTTGCGACGGAGAACAGAAATGTTCTCCGTTTGTTTTTTTTCAAAAACAAGCGGGAGAATTCCCGCTCGCAAGTGCAAGTTATGAGTAATTAGCGGGTTAAAAGAAACGACGATTGGCGTTGCGGTAGCTGGGCCGCTTGAATTTTAGATTATCGGGTTTTTGGCTCGATTTTTTGATGCCTTGTAGCTTTTTGTGTAAAATATTTTATTTTTGCACTATTTAGTGTTATATTTTTTTTGTATGGAAAATAATGAAGAAAGTTTTGATATTTTGAAATATATGCAAAATTTTGATGAGGATTTTAAAATGAGCGATTACACACCAGAAGAAATTTATGAGATGATTCATAAAAACGAAACGGAAAAATTTAAAGACAAATATTTTAGCAAATATGATGATGTTAAAAGCAGCAGTTTAAAAAAACAAGATTGGTAAATATTTTAAATAAAAAAATTTTTAATTTTTATTGCAATCACTTTTTTGTTGTGATATAATGCCTCGGTTTAATAAAGGAAGAAATATGAATAAGAATATTAGAAATGTAGCAATTATCGCACACGTTGACCACGGCAAAACATCTCTTGTTAACGAGATGTTGAAACAAGGCAATGTTTTTAGAGATAATCAAACGGTTGAAGATAGGGTTATGGATAGTAATGATATTGAAAAAGAAAGAGGAATTACTATTCTTTCCAAAAACGCAAGTTGCACATATAAAGGTGTAAAAATTAATGTTGTAGACACTCCAGGACACGCAGATTTTGGTGGAGAAGTGGAGCGCGTTTTAAAAATGGTTGATGGCGTTCTTTTGGTCGTTGATGCTTATGAAGGACCAATGCCACAAACAAGATTTGTTTTGGAACGCGCATTGGCGCTCGGCCTAAAAGTTATTGTTGTTATTAACAAGATTGATAAACCAGATGCAAGATTAAAAGAAGTTCAAGACGAAGTTTTGGAATTGTTGTTAGATTTAGACGCTGATGAAGAGCAGTTAAATTCTCCATTTATTTTCGCATCAGCAAGGGAAGGAACGGCAAGCACTAACTATCTTGACAAAGGAAAAGATTTAACACCACTTTTTGATTGTATTCTTGAACATATTCCAGAGCCAAAAGGTGATGAAAATGCTCCATTTAGAATGTTGGTTTCTTCAGCAGAACATAACGACTATGTTGGCAAACTTGCCATTGGCAAAATTGAAAGTGGAAAGGTTAAGATTGGCGACCAAATCGTTCTTTGCAATTATCACGACGAAAGCAAAAAGGTTAGGAGCAAGATTGTTTCATTGTTCACCTTTGAAGGATTGAAGCGTGTTCAAGTTGAAAGCGCGAGCGTAGGAGAAATTGTTTGTATTGCTGGAATTGAAAATATTGGAATTGGTGATACCGTTTGCAGTCCAGAAAGGATTGAACCACTTGAATTTGTAAAAATTGCTGAACCAAGCGTTGAAATGACTTTCTTAGTTAACGACAGTCCATTCGCAGGCAAGGAAGGCAAATTTGTAACGAGTAGACATTTAAGAGATAGATTGTATAAAGAAGCGGTTAAAGATTTGTCTTTAAAAGTTAGCGATACTAACTCAACAGATGCTTTCACAGTATGTGGCCGCGGAGAAATGCATTTATCAATTTTAATAGAAAATATGCGTCGCGATGGCTATGAATTTCAAGTTTCTATGCCAAGAGTTAGATACAAGGAAATTGACGGCAAAAAATGTGAGCCTATTGATATCTTAACTATTGATGTCCCAGAAGATAGCGTTGGCGCTATTATGAGCAAAATGGGAAATAGAAAGGGCGATTTAATTTCTATGACCCCAAAGGGCAGCCGTATGAAAATGGAATTTTACATTCCAGAAAGAGGTATTTTTGGCTTTAAATCTGAAATGTTAACAGATACTCGCGGCGAAGGAATTATGAGCTCAGTTTTCTATGATTATGAGCCTTACAAAGGCGAAATTAATCGTAAAGCGTATGGTTCACTTATTGCTTTTGAAACAGGTGAAGCGGTTGCTTATGGCTTGTTTAATGCTCAAGAGCGTGGACAGCTCTTTATTGGAGCAGGAACACCAGTTTATGCCGGAATGGTCTTTGGAAGAAATCCAAAAGGGGAAGACTTGGTTGTTAACCCTTGCAAAACAAAACACCTTTCAAACTGCCGTAGTTCAAGTTCTGATGAAGCATTAAGGCTTGTTCCACCAATTCAAATGAGTTTGGAAGACTGCCTTGAATTTTTGGCAGATGACGAATATCTTGAAGTTACTCCAAAGTCAATTAGAATAAGAAAGATTGTTTTAGACCATAGAGAACGTTTGCGTATCCGTGGCAAGATGTTAAATATTGAAGATTAAAAAAACAAGCGATTTGCTTGTTTTTTTTAATATCAAAGCACAAAGTGCAGGATATCCACAACGACGACAAACAACAGCAAGAAAATTAGTCCGCCAGTGTTTATATATCCTTTAACCTTTTCATTGATAGGCTTTTTCGTTATCCATTCAATTCCAGTAAACACCATTTGAGCGCCGTCTAAAGCGGGGAATGGAAGCAGATTGAACATAGCAAGGTTCGCAGCAATCAGTGGCAACAAAATGAACAGATTGACGATTGAAGTTTGGGTGTATGATGCGATTAAGGAAATTGTGGTGATTGTTCCACCAATTTGATTGATAGGAATTTTGAAAGTGATAAGCAGCCAAAGAGATTTCAAAACTGCCCAAGCCATAAAAATTGCAAGTGAGAACGCTCCGCCAAGCGCTTCAAAAAATGGCCTTGGATAAAGTTCTAAATCTGCAACTGTCAATGCGGCGTTGCCTTCGCTGTCAAAAACATAAATGTCTCTATTTGTTGTGTCTGCCTTTTCTTCTTCTGTTAAAGTTAGTGGATTGACAGTATCTTTAAATTTAGGCTTGAGTGCAACAACAACATCAATCATTTCATCTTTTTTTGTTGTTTCATTATACCTTTTGATTGTTAAAGTTATGTTGTCTTTATCTTTAGCGTTGGACAAAAGTGAGCCCAAAGTGCCGTTTGTTGCAAAATTGACCTTTTGTCCATCGACTTCATAAATGACATCGCCTTTTTGCAAAGTTTCATTGTATATGCTTGGATTGCCCGTAACGCGATAGATATCGTAGCCAAAAGAGATAAGCAAAATAAAGGAAAAGATTATTGCACTTAAAAAGTTGAAAAATGCTCCAGCAAAAAGAACAATCATTCTTTTCCAAGGTTTATGATTGTTAAATGCTTCTGGATTTTTCCCATCAGCTGCATCTGTTTCACCTTCGAACGCACAATATCCACCTAATGGGAAAATACGAATGGAAAATTTTTCACCGCGCTTGTTTGTTCTGGAATATATGGCCTTGCCAAATCCGATGGAAAATTCATTGATTTTAAACTTTAAAAGCCTTCCTGCCACATAATGCCCAGTTTCGTGAATTAAAATCATAAGCAAAAGCACAAATATAGCAAGAATAACATAAAGTATTGTTGAAATAACGGACGACATTCCTAAAAATGAAATATTCAAAATAGCCTCTTATAATTTTATGTTTATTTATGTTATATGATAACACATATTTTTTAAAATGCGAATGTTATAACTAAATTGTATAAAATAACTTTATTTTCTACAAATATTGAGCATTCTTTTCTAAAAGTTCGTTTGTTAAATTATTTGTTTGAGATAACAAAACTATGCCTGCAAATACTGCTAATAAATTTGGAATGGAAATAAGCCAATGCAAAATTGGAGTTTTGCTTTGGGTTATCATATATATAGTTTTCCCAACAACAAAAGGCTTGCCTGCTTGTTGATTGTATGAAATTGCATAGCCATCAGGGGTGTTATTAGGGTTATCACCTTGTGTCCAATAATCTCCGTTTTCGTCTATTTCAATTATTCTATGTGTTACATTATGACCATTTTCAGAATGCTTGAATGTTAAAATATCTCCAACTTTCAATTCATTTTGAGGGACTTTATATATGATGATTATATCGCCATAATTTAGAGTTGGCCACATTGAGCCACCATCTACAATAACTGGTCTAAATCCAATAATCAAAGCAATCGCGATAGTAAAAACAAAAGCAAGCAAGATGCTTGTGATGCCCATCATTATGTATTTTTTAAATTTATTTTCTTTCTTTAATTTGCCTTCCAATTTGTAAATCACAATTAAGACCCCTTAATAATTTGCATAAATTTGACAAAATTATGCTTTTTTAAACAAGTTTAGACTATCACATACTCAAAAAAAGTCAAAGCGATTGATAAAAATATATATTGCAATGTATAACATCAAAAAATATTTGCAAATTTTTAAAAGATAAGTTACAATCAAAACATCTTAATGTAGGAGTTATTATGAACGAGATGACAGAAGAATTTTTTAATGCGTGCAAAGAAGATATGCAAAAGGCAATCGACCACTTGCAAAGCGAATATCAAATGATAAGAGCAGGAAGGGCAAATCCTCATATTCTTGATAAAGTTATCGTTGAATATTATGGAGTTCCAACACCAATCAATCAAATGGCAAACATTTCAGTTCCAGAAGCAAGAGTGCTTTTAGTAAACGTTTGGGACCAATCTCAAATAGTCAATATTTCAAAAGCAATCAGTCAAGCAGACCTCGGAGTCAATCCTATTGATGATGGAAAATGCATTCGTTTGATTTTCCCAGCATTAACAGAAGAAAGAAGAAAAGAAATTGTTAAGTCAGTTAAAAAACTTTGTGAAGATTGTAAGATTTCTTTAAGAAATGCAAGGCGTGATTGTTTAGATGTCTTCAAGAATATGAAAAAAGAAGGCGAACTTACAGAAGATGAACTTGCTACTTGTGAAAAAGATGTTCAAAAGTTGATTGATTCTTTTGTAGAAAAAGCAGATAATTTATCAAATGAAAAAGAAAAAGAAGTTATGGAAATTTAAAACTTCTTTTTTGCTTTTATAATTCATAATATAGGTTGAAATGAAAAATAAAGTTATTAACAAGCCAAAGCATATTGGCATTATTTTAGATGGAAATGGCAGATGGGCACTTAAACGCAAATTGCCAAGAATTGCAGGGCATAAAGAAGGTGTTTTTGCAGTTGAAAGAATGGTCAAGGCGGCACGCGAAGAAGGGATTGAAGTTGTGTCAGTCTTTGCTTTTTCAACGGAAAATTGGAAGAGAGATAAAGACGAAGTTGACGGAATTTTTGCTTTAATAGATGACGCTATTGATAGGAATAAAAACAAGTTGATAGAAAATAATATCAAATTGCAAATTATGGGTGATATTTCAAGATTAAATTTGAATTTGCAGAATAAAATCACAGAATTGATTAAACTCACAGAAAATAATACAGGTTTAGTATTTAATATCGGATTAAATTATGGCTCTAGAGATGAAATACTTAGGGCGGTAAACATATGCCATAATAAATATCCAAATCAAGAGATAACAAGAGAAATGTTTGAACAAGAACTTTATACAAACAATTTGCCTAATTTAGATTTTGTTATTCGCACAAGTGGCGAGATGCGTCTAAGCAATTTTATGTTGTATCAAGCGGCTTATGCAGAATTTTATTTTCCAAAAAGTTATTGGCCAGATTTCAATAAAAGGTTTTTTAAAAAAGCATTAAAAGAATATTCCAAAAGAAATAGAAGATTTGGAAAAGCATAAAAATACTTTGCTTTTATTTAAAATTGTGTTAATAATAATACTTATAAATACAAAAGGTTAAATTATGAAAAAAAGAGTTTTAAGCGCATTAGTTATGATTGCGGCGGTTATTGGCGCGTTCGCATTTAGATTGATTCCAATATACGGTGTTTATGTTTTTGATTTGTTAATAGGTGCTTTAGCAATAGTTTCAGCACTTGAAATGGTTAAATTGCTAGACGGAATGAAAATCAACAATAGTCCAATGGCTATTGGCGTTTATCCATCACTTATGTTCGCAGGACATATGTTTTTCTTCTTGTTCAATTTAGAATTTTATTGGTGGGTAGTAATTCAAGCAAGCATCTTAGCTTTTATGTTTTTAGCTACTTTTATATCATATTTATTCGACACAAAATATTTAATTAGATTAAGAAAACAAACAAATTTATCAAAAGGAAAGTTGGCAATTAAAACAGCGCTTGGCTCATTGATTGCATTTATCTATCCAACAATTCTATTTGCAGCATTTATGATGATAGATAGAGTTGATGAATTGACATTTGGCTTTGTTGAACACTTTGCAGGTAACCTTGGTTGGTTAATGCTTGTTTGTGCAGTCATTATTCCAGTTATATCAGACACTTCTGCATATTTTTGCGGAAAATTCTTTAAAGGACCAAAACTTTGCCCCAAAATTAGCCCTAAAAAGACCGTTGCAGGCTCAGCGTTTGCCTTACTTTTCACAGGCTTGATTATGGGTGCTTTGTATTATTTGTTTAATGTATTCACAGTGTTTAACACAGGAATGGCAGCAACGCACATTTATATGTGGCATTTCATAATATTGGGTTTATTGGGTTCTGTTGTAAGTCAATTAGGCGATTTGTTTGAATCATATTTAAAGCGAAAAGCGAATGTAAAGGATTCTGGAACGATATTCCCTGGACACGGTGGATTCTTGGACAGAATAGATAGTCATATCTTCTCAGCAGTCTTTACATTGGTCTATTTTGCAATGATTTTTATAATTTATTAACCAAGGATTAAGAATGGGCGAAGTAAAACAATTTTTCGAAAAAGTTCTAGATGTAATATTCCCACAAAATATCAAATGTATATTCTGCGGTGATGAAGTCAACGAAAATGAGTTTTGCTTGTGCGATAACTGTGCCAAAAATGTAGAAAGATGTGAAAATGTTTGTCTATGTTGTGGGGCGAATTTAAAATCTGAAGCAAACTATTGTTTAGTTTGTTTAAATAATAAAAGAGAGTTCGATTTTGCGCGTGCACCCTTTGTATATAAAGGGAAAGTAAAAAGTGCTGTTCATAATTTTAAATATGACGGAGCAAAATACTTGGCAAAGCCGTTTGCAGAATTGATGCTCTCTTCTTTTAATGAATTAGAGAAATTGATTGGCAAGTTTGACTTTATTGTTCCTGTTCCTATGCACGAAGATAAACTAAAAAAACGAAAATACAATCAGGCAAAACTTTTGGCGGACGAAATTTCAAAACTTGTTGAATTGCCATCTTATGACGATTTGATTACAAAAATTAAAAATACCGACTCTCAAACACAACTATCAAGAACAGATAGATTTAATAATATGAAAGATGTTTTTAAAATCAACAGCATTAAGAAAGTGAAAGGCAAAAATATACTTATTGTTGATGATATTTTAACCACAGGTGCAACAACTGAAAGTATGGCAAAATTGTTTAAAAAGAAGGGCGCAAATAAAGTTGCGGTCTTGTGTTTTGCACGAACAAATATAGAATAAGAAGGTGATGCCGTTTTGATATCAAAATAAACATAAATTATGATTAAAATAATAT